>NZ_JBNCKT010000007.1:0-101104 GCF_049841675.1 Micromonospora sp. DT4 | reverse complement strand
TTGACAGCATTGAGATGCACCTACTGCCCGGCTACGCACCCGAGCTGAACCCGGTCGAACTGCTCAATGGCGACGTAAAACGCCATGTGGCACAGGCGAACCCGGGCAACGTCGCCGAGCTGACCGCCGCCGCCACCGCACATCTCCGACGTCGACAGAACCAGCCACACCTCGTGAAATCCTTGTTCCGCAAGCCCGAAGTCCGCTACGCCGCCTCCTGACCATCAACTATTTGCCTTACGGGTCAATAAGTACTCCCTGTACGTCACATGCCGACCCATCCGCACTCCCACAAGATCAGAATGGTTCTCTAATTTGCAAGTCCAAATTAATCGTACGGATGGAGTCACGTTTTGAGAACACACCGTGAGGGTCTACGTCACGCGACGTCAGGTCGGCCATACTCGGGCGATGGTCAATCCGACGATTCAGCGGCGGCGGCTCGGCAACGAGCTGCGCAGGGCGCGCGAGGCAGCGGGCAAGACGCAAGATGAAGCCGCCGAGGTGATCGACTCTTCATCGAGCAAGATCAGCCGGTTGGAACTGGGTCAGTCCGGCATCCGCCTTACCGACCTCAAGCTGTTGCTCGACTTCTACGGGGTGGCCGGCGACGAAGCCGAGCCCTTGCGTGACCTCGCGCGAGGAGGTCGGCAGCGTGGGCGGTGGAGCGGCTACCGCAACGTCGTCCCGGACTGGTTCCGGCAGTACCTCGACCTTGAAGCCGATGCGGCAGAGATCCGGTGGTACCAGCCCGAAGTCATCCCCGGCATTCTTCAGGTCGAGTCCTACATCCGAGCGATGATCGACGGTGACGACGTAGATCGACAGATCGCAGTGCGGCTTGAACGACAGACGGTCATCGATCGCGAGGATGGGCCGGAGTTGAGCCTGATCCTGAGCGAGTCGGCGCTACGGCGAAACCTCGGTGACCGGGCGACCATGCGAGAGCAGTTGCTGCACATCGCAGAGGTCAGCCGCCGCAAGAACGTGACGGTGCAGGTGTTCCCACTCAACGCTGCGACCTACGTAGCCTCGTCATACAACTTCATCGTTCTGCGGTTCGGGGAGGCGTCGGACGTTATCTACGTCGAAACCTTCACCGACGCCGACTATCTTGACAGTCCCGAAGCCGTCCGGGCATACACTCGGTTATGGGATCGCCTCCAGGCGGCAGCCCTCGGGCCGGTAGAGTCCCGCAAGCTCATCCTGCGGATCGCAGACGAGATCAAATAGAGGTTGACCATGATGACCCCGGACCTCACTAACGCGGCGTGGCGGAAGTCCACACGGAGCGACAGCAATGGTGGCGCGTGCGTCGAGGTGGCAGGCAACCTGCCCGGCGTGGTCGGGGTCCGTGACAGCAAAGACCAGCGGGGACCGGTGCTGTCGTTCAACCCGTCCGCCTGGTCGTCGTTCGTCCAGGGGCTCAAGCGTCGGTGACTGGCCGAACGCCCCCCGTCCGCGTGGATGGGAGGCGCTGGCTAAGGGGCGCTTCTTGGGCCGTAGCCACCCATGGGCACGCAAATGCCTGCGACGGCACAACACCATTGCGGAGTTCGTGCGGGGATGTTCGCAGTTTGAGTGATCGATCTGAGGCATTTCCACCTCCGACGCCCGTTGTCGTGCCACACGACACCTCGGCCGCGCTCAGCCGTCGCCCTCAATAGGACTTCTCCTGGCCGAGGACGTGCTGGGCGACGAAGTTGAGGATCATCTCCCGGCTGACCGGGGCGATCCGGCCGGCCCGTACCGCGCCGAGCAGCGTCGCCACCCCGTACTCGGTGGTCATGCCGGCCCCGCCGAGGGCCTGCACGGCAGTGTCCACGGCGAGCGCGGCGGCCTCCCCGGCCGCGTACTTGGCCATGTTGCCGGCCACTCCGGCCTCCAGGTCACGGCCGGCGTCGTACAGCGTGGCCGCCTTCTGGATCATCAGTCGGGCCAGCTCCACCTGCACGGCCGCGTGCGCCAGCGGATGCGACACCCCCTGGTGGGAGCCGATGCTCCGGCCACCCCAGACCTTGCGGGTGGCGGCGTACTCGCTGGCACGCTCGATGGCGTACCGGCCGGTGCCGGCGCCCATCGCGGCCACCGTGATCCGCTCGGGGTTGAGCCCGCTGAAGAGCGCCGGCAGACCGGCGTCCAGCGACTCGCCGAGCAGCGCGTCGGCGGGCACCCGCACGTCGTCCAGGTAGAGAAGGAACTGGTTCTCCGGGGAGACGATCTCCATGTCCAGTTTGGAACGGGTCAGTCCGGCAGCGTCGGTCGGTACGACGAACAGGGCGGGCTTGAGCTTCTGCGGAGCGGCGTCCGCTGAGCCGGCCGGGCCGTCCGCGACGGCGACGCGGGCCACCACGAGCACGTGACCGGCCTCGTCGACTCCAGAGATGTAGCACTTGCGGCCGTTGAGCACCCAGTCGTCGCCGTCGCGGCGAGCAACCGTGCCGAGGCGGTGGAAGTTGGAGCCGGCCTCCGGCTCGGTGATCGCGAAGACGATCTTCTGGGAGCCGTCGGCGAGACCGGGCAGGTGCCGTTTGCGCTGCTCCTCGGTGCCGTGCCGGGCGATCACCGTGGCCGCGATGGCGGGGGAGACCACCAGCAGCAGCAGCGGACACCCGGCCGCGGCCAGCTCCTCGCAGACGATGGCCAGCTCGGTGATGCCGCCGCCCCCGCCGCCGTACTCGGTGGGGATGTTGACCCCCAGATAGCCGAGCCGGCCCGCCTCGGTCCACAGCTCAATGGTGTGCTCACCGGCCTTCGCCTTCTCGACGAAGTAGCCGTGGCCGTACCGGCGGCCGAGCGCCCGCACGGCGTCGCGCAACTGGTCCTGCTCGGGGGTGAGGTCGAAGGTCATCGGTGGTCCTCCTCGATAACGGCCAGCACGATGCCCGTCTGCACCTGACCGCCGGCCGGCACCGGCAGTTCGGCGACCACGCCGTCGACGGGGGCGAGCACGGGATGTTCCAGCTTCATCGCTTCCAGCGTGAGCAGTGGATCGCCGGCTGCGACCCGCTGGCCGACCTGGACGTGCACCCGGGTCACCGCGCCGGGTAGCGGCGCGAGCAGTGACCCGGCCGCCAGCTCCGCCGTCGGGAGCGGGAAACGCGGCAGCTCGGTCAGGCTCGCCGCCCCGTCCGGGCCGTCCACGAAGACCTGCGACCCCACCCGGTGTACGCGCAGAACCCGTCGAACCCCACCGACGTCGAGCACCACCCGGCTACCGGTGGCCTCGACCAGCTCCACGGTGGACGCCCCGGTGTCGCGGTCGTCGGTGTCGCGTTCCACCGACCACTCGGCGAGCCGGCCGGCGCGGTCCAGGCGGTAGCGGACCTCGATCTCGCCGTCCGGGCCGCTGAAGCGGGTGACCTGCCCGACGGCCGGCACGTTACGCCAGCCGGAGGGGAGCCCGGCGAGGACCGGAGCGTCCGCCCGCCGCCGCGCGGCAGCGGCCAGCGCGGCGGCGAGCGCGGTGACCGGGAATTGATCGGCGGGGAGCAGCGGGGCGAAGACCTCCGGGTGCCGGTCCAGGAACCCGGTGTCGATCTCGCCGGCCGCGAACTCGGGGCTGCGCAGCACCCGGACCAGTAGATCGCGGTTGGTCGCCACCCCGTGCAGCTCGGCCCGCGCCAGCGCGCCCGCCAAGGCGCGGACCGCCTCGCCGCGGGTGGGCGCCCAGGCGATCACCTTCGCCAACATGGAGTCGTAGTGGACGCCGACCGTCGAACCGTCCACGACCCCCGAATCGAGTCGCAGGCCCGCCCGCTGGATCCAGCGGAACTCGCCGTCAACCCCGGGCACATGGAAGCGATGCAGCGTGCCGGTGGCGGGACGCCAACCCTGCGCCGGCTCCTCGGCACAGAGCCGCACCTCGATCGCGTAGCCGCGGGTGGTGGGGTCGTGGTGCTGCGCGGGCAGTGGCTCGCCCTCGGCCACCAGCAACTGCATGCCGACCAGGTCCAGCCCACCCGGCGTGACCAGCTCGGTGACGGGGTGCTCCACCTGGAGCCGGGTGTTCATCTCCAGGAAGTAGATCGCCCCGTCGGGCGTCAGCAGGAACTCGACAGTGCCCGCGCCCACGTAGTCGACAGCTCGCCCGGCGGCCAGGGCCGCCTCGTGCAGGCGTTCCCGCACCTCGGCCGTCACGAGACCGGGCGCCTCCTCGATGATCTTCTGGTG
Source organism: Micromonospora sp. DT4 (assembly GCF_049841675.1). NCBI lineage: Bacteria > Bacillati > Actinomycetota > Actinomycetes > Micromonosporales > Micromonosporaceae > Micromonospora > Micromonospora sp. DT4. The sequence continues at coordinate 96,931 of NZ_JBNCKT010000007.1, read as the reverse complement.
GCGGCGCTGGATCGAACACTCCCGGACGCCGAGGACGTGCACGGTCCCGTGGGTGTCGCCGAATATCTGCACCTCGACGTGCCGGCCGCGCTCGACGTACCGCTCGATGAAGACCGTGCCGTCGCCGAACGCCGCGGCCGCCTCGTGGCGTGCGGAGGCGACCGCCTCGGCAAGCGCGGCAGCGTCCCGGACTATCCGCATGCCCCGGCCACCGCCACCGGCGGACGCCTTCACCAACACCGGGAAGTCGACGACCTCGTCGGCGTCGGTCCAGCTCGGCAGCATCGGCACGCCCGCCTCGGCGAGCAGTGCCTTCGCCGCCAGCTTGTCACCCATCGCGGCGATGACCTTGGCCGGTGGCCCGACCCAGGTCAGGCCCGCGTCGGTCACCGCCGCCGCGAACTCGGCGTTCTCGGCGAGGAACCCGTAGCCCGGGTGGACGGCATCCGCGCCGCTGCGCCGGGCCGCGTCCAGGATCAGATCCACCCGCAGGTACGTCTCGGCGGGGGTGTCCCCCGGTAGCCGCACCGCCTGGTCGGCCTCGGCGACGAAGGGCGCGTCGGCGTCCGTGTCCGAGTGCACGGCGACGGTCTGTACGCCCATCGCCCGGCAGGTGGCGAAGACCCGACGGGCGATCTCGCCCCGGTTGGCCACGAGCAATCTGTTGATCATCGGCGCTGAGCCTGCCTTTCGTTCGCGACTGCGGGACTCCGCTTCGCTGCGTTCCTCGCGCTCGCGGTGCCTGCCTTTCGTTCGCGACTGCGGGACTCCGCTTCGCTGCGTTCCTCGCGCTCGCGGTGCCTGCCTTTCGTTCGCGACTGCGGGACTCCGCTTCGCTGCGTTCCTCGCGCTCGCGGGTCAATGCCGGAAGACGCCGAAACCGTCGGCGCCCCGCACCGGTCCGTTGTGGATCGCCGAGAGGCAGAGCCCGAGAACGGTACGCGTGTCCCGGGGGTCGATCACCCCGTCGTCGTAGAGCCGACCGGAGAGGAACAGCGCCCCGGACTGCGACTCGATCTGCTGCTCGACCATCATCCGCATCGCCGCGTCGGAGTCCTCGTCGTAGTCCCGGCCCCGGGCCGCGGCGGCCTGCCGGGCAACGATCGACAGCACACCCGCGAGCTGCGCCGGGCCCATCACCGCCGACTTCGCGTTCGGCCAGGTGAACAGGAACCTCGGCTCGTACGCCCGGCCGCACATGCCGTAGTTGCCGGCCCCGTACGAGGCCCCCAGGTTCACCGTCAGATGCGGCACCGTCGAGTTCGACACCGCATTGATCATCAGGGCGCCGTGCTTGATGATGCCGCGCTGTTCGTACTCGGTGCCGACCATGTAGCCGGTGGTGTTCTGCAGGAAGATCAGCGGGGTGTCGGAGGCGTTCGCGAGCTGGATGAACTGGGCCGCCTTCCGCGCCTCCGCGCTGAACAGCACCCCCTGGGCGTTCGCCAGCACCCCCACCGGATATCCGTGCAGCTCGCCCCAGCCGGTGACCAGCGAGCCCCCGTACGCCGGCTTGAACTCGTCGAAATCGCTGCCGTCGAGGATCCGGGCCAGCACCTCGCGCGGGTCGAACGGCACCTTCAGATCGGAGCTGACGATGCCGAGCAGCTCCTCCGGGTCGTACTTCGGCGGCGACGGCACCACCGTGCGGGGCGGCGGGCCGTGCTTGCGCCAGTTCAGGCGGCGTACGCACTGTCGGGCCAGCCGGATGCCGTCCCGCTCGTCGACGGCCAGGTAGTCGGCCAGCCCCGACGTGCCGGCGTGCATCGCCGCGCCGCCCAGCGACTCGTCGTCGGTGACCTCGCCGGTCGCCATCCTCACCAGCGGCGGCCCGGCTAGGTAGACCTGCGACCGGTCCCGAATCATGATCACGTGGTCGGACATCCCCGGCACGTACGCGCCACCGGCCGTCGCGTTGCCGAACACCACGCTGACGGTGGGGATGCCCGCCGCCGAGAGACGGGTCAGGTCACGGAACACCCGACCGCCGGGAATGAAGATCTCCGCCTGGCTCGGCAGGTCAGCCCCGGCCGACTCGACCAGGTTGACCATCGGCAGCCGGTTGGCCAGGGCGATTTCCCCGGCCCGCCGGGTCTTGGCGAGCGACCACGGGTTGACCGCGCCGCCGCGTACCGTCGGGTCGTTGGCGACGATCAGGCACTCCACGCCCTCGACCACCCCGATCCCGGTGACCACGCTGGCCCCGACCGGGAAGTCCGTGCCGTAGGCGGCGACCGGCGACAGTTCGAGGAACGGGCTGTCCGCGTCCACCAGTAGCTCGATCCGTTCCCGGGGGAGCAGCTTGCCGCGCGCGTGGTGCCGGGACACGTACTTCTCGCCGCCGCCCGCCCGGGCCTGGTCCAACGCGGCGTCCAACTCGGCCAGCCGCTCCAGCAACGCCGCCCGGTTCGCCGCGTACGCCGGTGCGAACGGGTCGATCGCGCTGTCCAGAATCGTCACGGTGCCTCCTTCGTTCGCGACTGCGGGGCTCGCAAACCCGGCTCACTCCTCGCGCTCACGGTGCCTCCTTCGTTCGCGACTGCGGGGCTCGCAAACCCGGCTCACTCCTCGCGCTCACAGGCCCATGCCTTTCGCGATGATCTCGTTCATGATCTCGGTGGTGATGTACGTCTTCGACCCGTTCACCACGTAGTGGTCGCCGTCGCGACGGGCGGTCGTGCGGATGCCTGCGACGTCCGAACCCCCGTCCGGCTCGGTGATCGCCAGCGCGCCGATCATGGTGCCGGCCAGGGTGGGCCGGACGTACCGCTCGATGAGGCTGTCGCCGGCGGGCAGCGGTGTGCCGCCGAGCCGGCCGCCCAGCGACCCGCCGGTGCGGGCACCGGCCGCAGCGACCATGTGCGGCAGCGCGATGCCGTGCGTGAATAGGGCCGCGACCAGGCCGGACGACCCGCCGGCGCGGATCGGCTCCTCCGTCACGATGATCGAGTCGAGCAGGTCACCACCGCTGCCGCCGACCGACTCGGGAAAGTCGATGCCGAGCAGGCCGAGCCTCGCGGCGGTGGCGTGCAGCGCGCGGGGGACCTCTCCGGCATGTTCCCAGTCGTCCAGGTGCGGTAGCACCTCGCGGGTCACGAACGCCCGGGTCAACTCGCGCAACTGTCGCCGTCCGGGACTGTCCACGATGCTCATGGCGAGACTCCTGCCGGCAGGTCGACGATCCGGGCGCGTAGCAGCTCGCCCAGCGCCTTGGCCTGCGGATCGAACCGGGTGGACGCGGCGACCCCCGCCCCGAGCAGGGCCTCGATCACGAAGTTCACCGCGCGCAGGTTCGGCAGCTCGTAGCGCCGGACCGCCAGCGCCGCCGTCTCCGGCAGCAGCTCGGCCAGCCGCTCGACGGTCAACCAGGCGCGCAGCCACGCGTACCCGGCATCGGAGCGCGCCCAGACGCCGAGGTTGGCGTCCCCGCCCTTGTCGCCGGAGCGCGCGCCGACCAGCTCACCGAGCGCTCCGCGTCGGGTCGGCCCGACGGCCGCCGCGTCGCCACCCGGGTCCGTCGCGTCCGTCGCGACGGGGGCCGTCCTGCCCGGCGGCGCGATCGGCACCCGCTCGCCGCCGGGCAGGACGGCGACGTGCTCTACCTCGCCCTGCGGCACTGTGTCGGCCGTGAAGACGCCGTAGGGTGTCGCGTCGCCGGGCAGGGTGGTCAGCGTGCAACCCGGGTACGAGGCCAGCGCCAGCTCCACCGCAGCGGCCGAGAAGGCCCGCCCGGCCCGCGTCTTGTCACTGTCGCGCAGGTGTACGTGCAGCAGGGCGCCGGCCGCCTCGGTGTCGGCGGCGTCCGGGTGATCGGTGCGGGCGAGCGTGAACTCCAGCCCGTCGGTGCCCACCGCCTCCGCGATCTGCCCGCGCGCCAGGGTCGCCTTCGCCTCGATGTCCAGGCCGCAGAGGACGAACGTCATCGCGTTCCGGAAGCCTCCGAGGTTGTTGACGCCCACCTTGAGCGTGGGCGGCGGCGGGGTGCCCCGCACACCGGTGACCCGCACCCGGTCCGGCCCGTCGTGGTGCAGCGTCACCGTGTCCAGCCGGGTGACCACGTCCGGCCCCAGGTACGCCGGCCCGCCGATCTCGTAGAGCAGCTGGGCGGTGACGGTCTCCACGGTGACCGCGCCGCCGGTGCCCGGATGCTTGGTGACCACCGACGAGCCGTCGGAGTGCACCTCGGCGATCGGGAAGCCGGGGCGGTGACCGCCGTCGGGCAGTTCGGTGAAGAAGCTGAAGTTGCCGCCGGTGACCTGCGCGCCGCACTCCAGGAGGTGCCCGGCGACTGTCGCCCCGGCCAGCTCGTCGAGGTCGTCGCGACCCCACCCGTACCGGGCGATCGCCGGGCCGACCACCAACGACGCGTCGGTGACGCGGCCGGTGACCACCACGTTCGCACCGGCGTCGAGGCAGGCCGCGATCCCGAACGCGCCCAGATACGCGTTCGCGGTGAGCGCGTCGGGCCGCTGGAGCGCGTCACCCTCGACGTACCCCACCTGGGCCGACAGGCCCAGACGACCGGCGAGCGCCTCGATGGCGGCGGCCAGGCCGGCGGGGTTCAACCCGCCGGCGTTGGTCACGATCCGCACCCCCCGGTCGAGGGCCGTGCCCAGGCACGTCTCCAGTTGACGCAGGAACGTCTTCGCGTAGCCCAGGTCGGGGTCGCGCAGCCGGTCCCGACCGAGGATCAGCATGGTCAGCTCGGCCAGGTAGTCGCCGGTCAGCACGTCCAGCTCGCCGCCGTCGAGCATCTCCCGCCAGGCGGTGAACCGGTCGCCGTAGAAGCCGGAGGCGTTGCCGACGCGGATCACGCCGCGCCCCCGCCGCGGCCGGCCGGCTCGCGGCCGTCGCCCGGCGGCCCGGCGAAGGCCTGTGCCACGTCGAGCCATTCGTCGGCGACCGGGCCGGTGGCCAGCAGGGCGAGGTCCGCCCGATGTCGACGTTGGGTGACCAGGAGACAGAAGTCCCGGGCCGGGCCGCTCAGCCGGTCGGCGGCGTCCGCCGGACCCCAGGTCCAGGTGTCGCCGCCGGGCGCGGCCAACTCGACCCGGACCGGCGTCGTCGGTGCCTCCCGGCCGTGGGCGGCGAAACCGTGCCCGAGGGTACGCACACCGAGGTGCGCCACGTGCCGGAGGCGGGCACTGGCGGGGCGGGCCACTCCGAGGGTGTCGGCCACGTCCTCGCCGTGCGCCCAGGTCTCCATGATCCGGGCGGTCGCCATCGAGGCGGCCGACATCCGGGTGCCGTACCAGGGCAGCTTCTCGCCGGTCGGGACCGCGACGAGCGCGTCGGTGAACGCGGTCCGGCCGGCCCGCCAGCGGGCGAGCAGGTCGACGGGCGGGGCGAGGAACGCCTCGGCACCGGCGTCGACCATGCGGGTCGGGTCCGGCGCGGACGTCACCGTGGCGTAGAACGCCTCCGGATCGGTCGCGGCCAGCAGCGCCACGTGGTCGGTCCAGGCGAGGTGGGCGATCTGGTGCGCGATGGTCCAGCCCGCGGCCGGGGTGGGGCGGGCCCAGTCGGCCACGGACAGCGGCGCCACCAGCGCGTCCAGGTCCGCGGATTCGTCGGCCAGATCCGTGAGCAGGTCACTGAGGTCGACCATGGTGCCTCCGGTCGGTGCGGGTCGGTGCGGCCGGGGGTCAGGGCGCGAGCAGGGTGGCGAGCTGACGTTTCCAGGTGACGAGCAGGGCGGTACGGCGGGTCGAGTCGTCGCTGAGCAGGTTGGCCACCCCGAGGCCGCGCATCAGGTCGAGGGTGGCCTGCACCGCCTCGCGGACGCCGGGGCGGCGCTCGTCGACACCGAGCAGGGCGACGGTGAGCCGGTGCATCTCCCGGCCGACGGTCGCCTCCAACGGCACCAGGGCGTCGCGAAGCTCCCGGTCGGTGCGAGCGGCCACCCACAGCTCGAGCGCGGCCACGAAGAGCGGCCCGGTGAACGCCGCCCCGAGCAGGTCGATCACCCGATCCAGCCGCTGCGGGCCGGCCGGCAACGCCTCGGCCTCAATGCGCAGCTCGTCCGCCCGACGTTCCGCCAGGTGCTCGACGGCGGCCGTGACCAGCGCGGCCTTCGTGGGGTAGTGATGTAGCTGGGCCCCCCGCGAGACGCCGGCCCGGGCGGCCACGACGGTGGTCGTGGTGCCGGACCAGCCGTGCTCGATCAGGCAGTCGATGGTCGCCTCCAGCAGGCGGGCCTGGGTGGCGCGGCTGCGCTCCTGCTGGGGAACACGCGTCGCGCCAGCCGACGTTGATGCGGCCGACGTTGATGCGGCGGACGTTGATGCGGCGGACGTTGATGCGGCGGACACGGCAACAGCCTGCGGCCTCCGAAACAAACAGTCAAGACTGACTTTTTATGGCTGAGTCGGCGACCGTGCTCCGGTCGAGCTGACCTCGACTGCCCTCCCCGGGCCCTGTCGAGCTGCCCCATGAATGGGGCGGCGGCGATGCGTCATCTACACCTCCCGGGCCCAGTCGAGCTGCCCCACAGGTGGGGCGGCAGCGATGTGCCATCTGCCCCTTCCGGGCCCTGTCGAGCTGCCCCATGAATGGGGCGGCGGCGATGCGTCATCTACACCTCCCGGGCCCAGTCGAGCTGCCCCACAGGTGGGGCGGCAGCGATGTGCCATCTGCCCCTTCCGGGCCCTGTCGAGTTGCCCCACGAATGGGGCGGCAGCGACACCTGGTCTGCCCCAAATCTGGGGCAGCTCGACAGGCAGCGGGGGAGGTCCACCGGCCTCAGCTGATTCGCCCGGATCCGCGGCTACGTGCGGCGTCGCCCGGATCATGGCCGAATCGTCAACGGCCTGGCCGGCGGCGGAAGCTACACGCGGCGTCGCCCGGATCATGGGCTAAGTTCTGGGCCCCGGAGCCGCGGCTAAGTTCGGGTCCCTCGGATCCGCGGTTATGTGCGGGGTCGAGGGGATGTGCGGGGTCGAGGGGACGTGCGGCTACCTGCGGGATCGAGGGGATGTGCGGCGTCGGGTCGCTGTGGGTCAGCGGCCGTCGCGCGGGCCGAAGACGGCGAGGGCGTCGGCGTCGCTGTGCTGGGAGCGCAGGTACTCGTCGACCCAGGCGGCAGCGTCGGGGAAGGTCGACTCCGCCGCCACCCGTGCGCAGGCCGCGTCCACGTCGAAGGCGGTGCGGCGCAGCTGGACGCCCGGACCGAGCAGCGCCCACCACGCGCCCGCACCCCCGTACGGCATGCCGACGCTGCCCGGGTTGACCACCAGGCGTCGATCGACCAGCCGGGTGAACGGCATGTGGGTGTGGCCGCAGACCACCGTCCCGACCTCGGCGGGCAGGCCCGCGAACACCTCCGCCCAGCGGGACATCCGGGAGTCGACGAGCACGACCTCCTCGTCGTCGCGGGGCGTCGCGTGGCAGAACAGTGTCGGGCCGAGGCCGTCGATCTCCAACGTCACGGTCACCGGCAACGCGGCGAGCCGGGCCACCTGATCGTCGCGGAGCTGCCCGGCCGCCCAGTTGGACACCTCGAAGGCAGCGGGCCGGCCGGCCCGTGCGTCGACCAGCTCACGTTCGCAGTTGCCGCCCACCCAGCGGACCCGGTCACCCAGGTCGGCGAGCACGTCCAGCACCTCGACCGGCTGCGGACCGGACGCGATGTCGCCGGTCAACACGATGAGGTCGGCGGCGGCGACGTCCGGATCGGCCAGCACGGCCTCCAGCGCGGGGAGTACGCCGTGGATGTCGGAGAGCACCGCGACTCTGTTCACCATGGTCCCACCCTCACCGCTTCGGCAGCCCCGAGCCAGCATTTCTGCGCCAGGCAGACGAAACGTCCCCGCCTGCCGTCGGTGACGGCAGGCGGGGACGGGACGTACTGCTCAGACGCGGGCGCGACGGGCGAGGCGCTCCGGGTCCAGGATGATGATGCTCTTGCCGTCCAGCCGCAGCCAGCCGCGCGAGGCGAAGTCGGCCAGCGCCTTGTTGACCGTCTCCCTGGAGGCGCCGACGAGCTGGGCGATCTCCTCCTGGGTGAGGTCGTGGGTCACGCGCAGCACGCCGCCGTCGCGGGTGCCGAAACGGCCGGCCATCTGGAGCAGGTTCTTCGCGACCCGGCCCGGCACGTCCGTGAAGATCAGGTCGGCGAGCGAGTCGTTGGTCCGACGCAGCCGCCGGGCCAGCACCCGGAGTAGCTGCTCGGCGATCTCCGGGCGGTTGTTGAGCCACGGCCGCAGCGCCTGCTTGCGCAGCCGCACCAGCCGGGTGTCGGTCACCGCGGTGGCGGTCGCCGTACGCGGACCCGGGTCGAAGAGCGACAGCTCACCGACCATGTCCGACGGCCCCATCACCGCGATCAGGTTCTGCCGCCCGTCCGCCGCCCGGCGGCCGACCTTGATCTTCCCGGACAGCAGGATATAGAGGCTGTCACCGGGCTCGCCCTCATTGAAGACGATTTCGCCCTTGCGGACCTCGATCGTCTCCATCTCCTTGGCGAGCGCCTCGGCAGCTTCCGGGTCCACACCCTGGAAGATCCCGCTGCGGGCCAGTACCTCATCCATCGCGCACCTCCGGTTGCGCGTGCCGTCCGTCGGCCGGGGCCGCCGTCCGCTGATCCCCTCGCGCGCCGCCAAGTCTAGGCGCACGTGAGCACGAATCAGAGGTCGCCCCTGGAATCTTGATGGGTGGGCGTAACCTGCCCGACGTGCTGAGGGACCCGATTCTGACCAGCCGCATCGAGGGCGGCCGGCCCGTGCCGCTGCTCGTCTGGCGTGCCGACGGCCCTCTGCGGGCGGTCAGCAGCGGCCCGCTCGGTGGCGGCGTCGGCGTCCGGCAGTGGGTGCTGAACGCGACAGTGCCCATGTCGTACGACCGGGACGACCCCGCCGCCCACCTGGCCGCGCTCGCCGCGGACCTGGCCCTGGACGGGCCCGGGGTGGGTCTGCTGACCGGCGTCGACGTGACCGAGGTGGTGGCCCGGACGGACACCGGGGTGCGGGCCTGGGCGACCGTCGGGCTCGGCACGCCGATGCCCGCCGCCGCACCGGCCGCAGGCGCGCTCACGCAGCGGGTGGGCACGGTCAACATCGTGGTGTACGTGCCGGCCCGGCTCGCCGACTCGGCGCTCGTCAACGCCGTCGCCACCGCCACCGAGGCGAAGACCCAGGCGATCGGCGAACTGGGGTTGCCGGGCACGGGCACCCCCACCGACGCGGTCACCGTGCTCTGCCCGGTGGACGGGCCGGACGCCGCGTACGGCGGGCCGCGCTCGACGTGGGGCGCCCCGCTGGCCCGAGCCGTCCACGCCGCCGTGCGGTCGGGCGGCGAGCGGCCGGTCGTGCCCTGGTCAGACCGGCTGACCGGCTGACCGGCTGAACTTCCGACCGATCGGCCCTCGTCGGCGCGTTTCGAGGTCGGTATGGTCGCGGGCGATGTACGCTACCGCCCCCCTCGCGCCCCGCCGCGTCGCCATCGGCCTCGCGGCGCTGCTGGCCGCCCTTCTTGCCGCAGGCTGTGCCGACAGTGGGCAGGCACCGGTGTGGCAGCCCGGCGCCGGTGGTGGTGGCACGGGCGCGCCGCTGAGCACGGCCGGTCCGAAGGCCAGCGGCGATGCGTCGACCTCCGGCGGGGGCGGCGCCATCTCGCTCTCCGCGACCGGCGACATCATCATGGGCAACGCGCCGAGCCGGCTGCCCGCCGCCGGGGGCAAGGGCTTCTTCGACTCCGTCACCGGGGCACTCAAGGCCGACCTGGTCATGGGCAACCTGGAGGAGCCGCTGACGGTGGACACCGGCACCGGCAAGTGCGGGGCAAACTCCACCCGCTGCTTCCAGTTCCGGGCCCCGCCGGAGTACGCCGCGCACCTGCGCGACGCCGGCTTCCGGGTGCTCAACCAGGCCAACAACCACGGCTACGACTACGGGCCGAAGGGCTACGAGAACACGCATAAGGCGCTGGAGAAGTACGACCTGGAGCACACCGGCGCACCGGATGAGATCACCGTGGTCGACGTCAAGGGCGTCAAGGTCGCCGTGGCCGGCTTCTCGTCGTACTTCTGGTCCAACAGCCTGGTCGACATCGCCGAGGCGAAGACGGTCGTCGCCAAGGCCGCCACCATGGCGGACCTGGTCGTGGTGCAGGTGCACATGGGCGGCGAGGGAGCGGACAAGACCCGGGTGAAGCCGGGCACCGAGCTGTTCCTCGGCGAGAACCGGGGCGATCCAGTCAGGTTCTCGCACGCGATGATCGACGCGGGCGCGGACCTGATCGTCGGGCACGGGCCGCACGTGCTGCGGGGCATGGAGTTCTACCGGGGGCGGCTGATCGCGTACAGCCTCGGCAACTTCGCCGGCGGCGGCAACTCGTTGAGCAACGCCGGTCGGCTGGGCTGGGGCGGTGTGCTGAAGGTGTCGCTCAAGCCCGACGGCAGCTGGGGTGGCGGTTCGTTCACCTCGACGTACATGAACTCGGCCGGCGAGCCGACGATGGACCCGGACGACCGGGGCCTGGGTCTGGTCACCGAGCTGAGCCGTATCGACTTCCCCCAGGGCGGGGCCCGGTTCGACGGGCAGGGCAGGATCACTGCGCCGACCGGCGGTTGACCCGAGAAGGGACGTCCGGGGTGCGACGTAGGCTGACCGTCGTGACCAGTAGCCCTCCCGGTGCCAGCGAGACCGACCTCGGGCGCAAACGCCGCGCCCGCAAGATCGGCCGGGTACTGGCCGAGACGCACCCCGACGCGCACTGTGAGCTGGACCACTCCAACGCGTTGGAGCTGTCCGTCGCCACCATCCTGTCCGCCCAGTGCACCGACAAGAAGGTCAACGAGGTCACCCCGAAGCTCTTCGCCCGCTACCCGAGCGCCACCGCGTACGCCAGCGCCGACCGGGGCGAGATGGAGGAGCTGATCCGGCCCACCGGTTTCTACCGGAACAAGACCGACTCACTGCTCAAGCTCGGGCAGGCCCTCGTCGACCGGTACGACGGCCAGGTCCCCGGCCGGCTCGCCGACCTGGTGACGCTTCCCGGGATCGGTCGCAAGACCGCCAACGTCATCCTCGGCAACGCCTTCGACGTCCCCGGCATCACCGTCGACACGCACTTCCAACGGCTGGTCCACCGGTGGCGGCTGACCGCCGAGACCGATCCGGTCAAGATCGAGCACGCGATCGGCGCGCTGTACCCCAAGCGCGACTGGACCATGCTGTCGCACCGGATCATCTTCCACGGGCGGCGGGTCTGCCACGCCCGTAAACCGGCCTGCGGTGCGTGCACGCTCGCGAAGCTCTGCCCCTCGTACGGCACCGGCCCCACCGAGCCGCCCGCCGCTGCCAAGCTGCTCAAGGGCCCCCGGGCGCGTGACCTGGCCGTGGCGGCCGGGATCGATGCGGAGCTGGTGCCGGCCCAGGCGGTCGCCGCGGAGGTGCCGTGAACCGCCTGCTCGCGGATGCCGTCAACCGGCTGCTCGCCCTGCTCGCCCTGCCGTTGGCGCTGTTCGTCGGCGGCTGCACCGACGGCCCGGCCGACGATCCCGCGCCGAGGCCGGCCGCCGCCGAGCGACCGGCGCCCTTCCGGGACTGCGCCGCGTTGGGCGCGCCCCCCACGTCGCCCAGCCCCGGCGCTGCGTCCGCTTCGCCCGGCGCCGGCGTGACCGGGGCGGCTGCGGGTGGCCAGGAGCTGCCGGCGCTGACCCTGGCCTGCTTCACCGGCGGTGCGCCGGTCGCGCTGCGTGACGTGGCCGGGCCGGCCGTCATCAACGTGTGGGCCTCCTGGTGCGGGCCGTGCCGCAAGGAGCTGCCCGCGTTCCAACGGCTGAGCGAGCGGACCGCCGGCCAGCTCCAGGTGGTCGGGGTGAACACCCGCGACAGTCGGAGCGGCGCCCAGTCCATCGGCGAGGACTTCGGCGTACGGTTCCCGGTCCTGGTCGACCAGGGGGACGCGCTGCAACGGGAACTGAGGCGCAACGCCTTCCCGCTGACCCTCTTCGTCGACGCGCGGGGCCGCATCCGGCACATCGACTCCACCGGCGCTCTCGACGACGTTCAGCTCGCCACGCTGGTCCGCCAGCACCTGGGCGTGGCGGTGCCGGCGTGACCCGTCGACCTCCGGACTGGATCGACCCCCTGCTGAGCCGGCTGGGCACTGCCCGCGTCGAGGACTTCACCCGCCTGACCACCCCGGCCGAGGGCGGGCGGGAGAGCGCCGTGCTGGTGCTGCTCGGTGAGCAGCCCGACACCGGGCCCGACGTACTGATCCTGCAACGGGCCGCCACCCTGCGAAACCACGCCGGTCAGCCGGCCTTCCCCGGTGGCGCGGCCGACCCGGAGGACGCCGACGCCCGCGCCACCGCGCTCCGCGAGGCGAACGAGGAGGTCGACCTCGACCCGGCCAGCGTGACCGTGCTGGCCGAGCTGCCGAAACTGTGGATTCCGGTCAGCGACTTCGTGGTCACCCCGGTGCTGGCCTGGTGGCACGACCCGCATCCGGTGCACGCCCGGGAGCCCGCCGAGGTGGCGCACGTGGCACGACTGCCGATCCGCGAGCTGGTGGACCCGGCGAACCGGCTCCGGGTCCGCCACCCCAGCGGTTGGGTGGGTCCGGCGTTCTCGTCGCGCGGCATGCTCGTCTGGGGCTTCACCGCCGGAGTGTTGGCGGCCCTGCTCGAGATGGGCGGCTGGGCCCGCCCGTGGTCGCCCGGCCGGCTGGTCGACCTGCCGCCCACGGGCGCCACTCCCGCGCCCTCGGCGGGCACCGACGAGGTCGACGAGACCGCTCTGCGCTGACCACGCGGTCACCTTCCGCAAGCGGCGGTCATCCGGTGGGCGCGGTGCCCGTACGCTGGACCCGTGTCCGTCGTGGATCTCGTTCTCCTGCTGCTCATGCTCGTGTTCGCGATCAGCGGATACCGCCAGGGTTTCGTCATCGGCATCACATCGCTGTCCGGCTTCTTCCTGGGTCTCCTGCTCGGCCTGCAACTCGGGCCGCTGTTCGCCCGGCAGTTCGTCGATGCCGGCACCCGGGTGCTCATCTCACTGGTGGCCATCTTCGGGTTGGGGGTGATCGGGCAGGCGCTCGCCGGCTGGCTCGGCTCGCACCTGCGCAAGACGATCACCAGCGATGTGGGCCGGCGGGTCGACGACATCGGTGGCGCGTTCGTCTCACTGTTCGCGGTGCTCCTGCTGGCCTGGCTGGTCGCCGTACCGCTCGGGTCGTCGTCGGTGCCGTGGCTCGCCGCCTCGGTGCGCAACAGCGCGCTGATCAGCGTGGTGAACGGGGTCCTGCCGGAGGAGGCGCACCGGCTCTCCACAGCCTTGGAGGACACCGTCGACACCGACGGTTTCCCGGACGTCTTCGGCGGCCTCGCGCCCACCCGGGCCCGGCAGGTCGAGCCGCCCGACCCGGCGCTGGCGGGTTCCCAGGTGGTGGTCAACGGTCAGCGTTCGGTGGTCAAGGTGCTCGGCTCCGCGCCCAGTTGTTCGCGCCGCATCGAGGGCTCCGGCTTCGTGTACGCCGACGACCGGGTCATGACCAACGCCCACGTGGTCGCCGGTACGCGCTCGGTTGCGGTGGAGCTGGCAGGGGAGCGGTACGACGGTCAGGTGGTGGTGTACGACCCCAACCGGGACCTGGCAGTGCTGCTGGTCCCGGGGCTCCCCGGCCCGTCGCTGCGGTTCGCCGCCGGCAACGCGGGCAGCGGCTCGGACGCCATCGTGCTCGGCTTCCCGCTCGACGGCCCGTACAACGCGCAGTCCGCCCGGGTTCGTGACGTCGACCGGATCAAGGGGCCGGACATCTACTCCTCCGGTGATGTCACCCGGGAGATCTACACGATCCGGGCGCTGGTACGCAGCGGCAACTCCGGTGGCCCGCTGCTCTCCGCCAACGGCCTCGTGCTCGGCGTCATCTTCGCGGCGGCGGCCGACGATCCCAACACCGGCTTCGCGGTGACCGCGGCCGAGGCCCGTCCGGTGGCGTTGGCCGGCGCGGAGCGCAACCGGGCCGTCGCCACCGGCGAGTGCACCTGACCGTCGGCGGTGGATCAGGTCCGGGCCGGAGCGGCGACCGGCAGCTTCGCGCGTCCCCAGCGCAGTCCCCGGTCCAGGACCGCCCGGGCCATGATCGCGACGCAGGTGCCACCGTTGAGGAAGGATGCCGCCACGTCGCTCGGGTGGTGCATCCCCCGGTACATGCGGGTCAGCGCCACACCCACCGGCACCATCACCAGCAGCGTCCACCAGGCGACCTTCGCGCCGGTGCTGCGCGCCCGCAGGGCCATCAGCACCGCGATACCGACGTAGAGGGCGACCGCCGCCGAGGTGTGCCCGGACGGGAAGCTCGACGTGGGCGGTGAGACATCCATGTGCTCCACCGCCGGCCGCTGCCGGTCGATCACCATCGTGGTCAGCAGGAACACCAGCGCCTGGGCGGTCACGGCCGCGCACAGGAACAGGGGCTCCCGCCAGCGCTTCAGCCAGAGTCGCAGCGCCAGCGCCACCAGTACGGTGACCACGACGATCATCTGAGTACTGGCGAGCGTGCTGAACACCAGCGAGACGTCGTTCCAGCCGCCGGTGCGGTCACCGGCGAACTCCCGGTTGACCGCGTCCTCGACGGTGAACGGCCAGGTCCGGGCGAACACCCGGGTGACCAGGACCCCGAGCAGCACCATGACGCCGAACAGGAGGGACACCGGCAGCAGCACCCGCCGGACGATCTGGACCACGGTGTCGGACATGAGCCGGCCAATACCCGGTCGGCGTCGTCGTCACGCCTCAGGTCGCGTCGGGCTGCCGCTCGACCTCGGGCGCGACACCGTCACGGGTCGGTCGGACCGGCCGGAGGCCCGTGTGCGCCCGCCAACTGGTGAACGCGGCTGTGGTCGCCGCGACCACCGCCACGCCGAGCAGCCAACCGCCGAGTACGTCGCTGGCGAAGTGCACGCCGAGCGCGACCCTGCTCAGCCCGGTCACCAGGGCGATCAGCAGCGCGGCGACCCAGAGCGTGACCCGCGCGGCCCAGCGCCGGACGTACGGCAGGAACACCAGCAGCAGCACGCCGGCGGCCAGGGTGGCGTTCAGCGCATGCCCGGACGGGAACGAGTAGCCGGCGGCCCGCGCCACCGGGTCGAGCAGTTCCGGCCGGTGCCGGCCCACGAGCAACTTGAGCAGCGGACCCATCAACCCGCCGACCACCATCGTGGTGGTCGTCCAGAGAGCCAGTCGGCGGGCCCGTCGGCGCAGCAGCCAGATCACCACCAGCAGCACGGCGACACGCAGCGGCATCGGCGCGAACACCTCGCTCCACACCCGCATCAGTGTGACCCAGGCCGGGTGGTCCACGGCGTGGCCGTGCAGGGCGTCGGTAATCGCCGTGTCCAGCCGGTACAGCGGCGCCCACGCCCCGAGCACCAGCAGCGCGAGCAGGGCGAACGGCACCAGCACCAGGAACGCCGCCGTCGCCGCCAGGGTCAGCCGTAGGCCCAACGAGTGGTCCGGGTCGAGGCGACGCCGACGCCAGGACGGGTGCCGGCTGGTGTCGAGGATACGTTCGGCGGGCGTGCTCATGCGGTCGGTTCTACCCCACCCGCGGGGCAATCAGGCCTGTCGTCTGGGCGTTCAGCGAGCCCGCTGACGGAACCGGCGCACCATCAGCGCCGCGCCGGTGACCAGAGCGGCGAAGAGCACAGCGCCTGCCCACAGTCGCTCAGGGGCGGAATCGGCCGGTACGCCCGCCGCTCGGGCCGTCCACCCCGTCTGCTGTCGGGGATCGGTGAAGCCGAGCGGGTCACTGCCGGCGCCGCTCACCGGGTCGTCGTCGCCCGAGCCGGGGGCCGTCCCGAAGCCGACCACGCCCGGCGAGGTCAGATCGTCCAGCGGGTTGGCGGTGACGGGGGCCACATCCGCCGTCAGCGCGGCCACCGGGTCGACCACCCCGTACCCGAAGCGGTCGTCCCGGCCGGTCGGGCCGATGTCCCGGGCGGTGGCCAGGAGCCGGTTGACCACTTGGCCCGCGGGCATGTCCGGGTAGCGGGACCGGACCAGCGCGGCCGTGGCGGCCACCAGCGGCGCGGCGAAGCTGGTGCCCTGCACCCGCCAGTACGCGTCGCTCGGACGGGCGCCGACCAGGCCGGTGGCGGGGGCGGTGAGCACCGTCGCCTGACCGGTGATCGACCCGGACCACAGGTTGTCGCTGCTGCGCTCCAACCCGGCCACCGCGATCACGCCCGGCTCGCGAGCCGGGTACCAGACCCTGGAGTCGGGCGACGTGGCCAGGTTGCCGGTGCAGGCGACCACCACCACGTCGCGGGCGAACGCGTAGTCCAGAGCCGCGGCCAGGGCCGGGCTGTCGCCGCTGCCGCCCAACGACAGGTTGATCACCCGGGCGCCGTGGTCGACCGCCCACCGGACACCCTTCGCGACGATCAGCGCGTCGTCGTACTTGTTGCGCTCGTCCAGCACGCGCACCGGAAGGATCCGGGAGTCCGGCGCCAGGCCGACCACGCCCCGCTTGTCGTCGTTGCGCCCGGCGATCAGGCCGGCGACCGTGGTGCCGTGGCCCACCGGATCTGGACCGGCGCCGCCGGCCGGCCCGACCAGGTCGAGGCCGGGAAGCACCTGACCGGCCAGGTCGGGATGGTTGGCGTCCACACCGGAGTCGACGACGGCGACGGTCACGCCACGGCCGGTCGAGGTGCGCCAGGCCGAGTCGGCACGCAACTCGTCGAGCTGCCACTGCTCGTCACGGACCTGGTCGGTGTGGGAGACGCTGTCACCGGGTGCGAACGCGGCCGACGCGCCGGCGAGCTGGCCGCCGCTGCTCGGCGCGGTGACGGGTGCGGCGCTCGGAACCGCGACAGCGACCAGCGCCGCCGCACCGAGCAGCGCCCGGCCGGCCCGTCGGGCCACTGCCGGACCGCTGTGCCGAACCCCAGTCACATCCTCTGCCATTCATCCCGACGGAACCATGACGATCGGAGATTACCGGTTTCCCCACCCGTCACGGGAGGAACCGCGAAGACAGGTCACGGTGGCGGCAGATGTGCGAGCTGCACGAGGCGTACGCCCTCCCGTCGGGTGACCAGCCGACCACGACCCGGCGGCAGCGGTCCGGGCCGCACCGGCCCGACGAGCGCGCCCTCCTCGGGGCTGCCCGCCATCATCAGTCCGGCCGTGGAGAGTTCCCGTAGCCGCTGCACGATGGGCTCGTACTGGGCTCGGCCCGCGCCCCCGGAACGGCGGGCCAGCACCAGGTGCAGGCCGACGTCGCGGGCGTGCGGCAGATGCTCCTCCAGCGCCCGCAACGGGTTCGCCGGCCCGGCGGCCACCAGGTCGTAGTCGTCGACCAGCACGAACAGCTCCGGCCCCGACCACCACGAACGGTCGCGCAACTGCTGCGGAGTGACCTCCGGCCCGGGAGCCCGACGCTCCAGGTACCCGGCGGCCGACTCGACCAGGTCGGCGGCGTGCGCGGCGGCGGTGCCGTAACCGATGAGGTGCGGCGTCTCGATGGCGCCGAGCAGGCTGCGCCGGTAGTCGACGAGGATCACCCGGGCCTCCTCCGGCGTGAACCGGGTGGTGATCGAGGCGGCCAGTGCCCGCAGGAACGACGACTTGCCGCACTCGGCGTCCCCGAAGACCACGAAGTGCGGCTCGCCGGCGAAATCGAGCTGCACCGGACGCAGGTCGGCCTCCGCGACTCCGATCGGCAGCCGCAGCCCGTCCGTCGCGGTGAGATCCAGATCGGCGTACGGCAGCACCGGTGGGAGGAGTCGGACCCGGGGCGCCACCGGGCCGGCCCAGCCGTCGGCGACCCGCCCGACCAGCTCGGCGGTGCCACCGCTCGGGCCGGCGAGCCGTGGGAGCGCGGTGAGGAAGTGCAGGCTCTGGGCCGTCACGCCCCGGCCGGGGTGCTCCGGCACGTTCGCCGCGGCCCGCCGGGCCACCAGGGAGTCGGACGGGTCGCCGAGGCGCAGCTCCAGCCGGGAGCCGAACAGGTCCCGGATCGCCGGGCGGAAATCGAGCCAACGCAGCGCCGTGGCGACCACGTGCAACCCGTACGACAGGCCGCGGGTGGCCAGGTCGGTGACCAGGGGTTCCAGGTCGTCGTACTCGTTGCGCAGGGTGCTCCACCCGTCGACCACCAGGAAGACGTCGCCGAACGGGTCGGCGTCCGGCTGGTCGGTCGTCGCCGTCGCGGCCCGCCGCTGCCGGTACGTGGCCATCGACTCCACGCCCAGCTCGGCGAAGCGGCGCTCCCGCTCGGCCAGCAGGGTCGTGATCTCGCCGACGGTGCGGCGTACGGCGGTCGGGTCGGCCCGGCCGGTCACCCCGCCCACGTGCGGCAGGTCGCGCAGCGCCGCGAGACCGCCACCGCCGAAGTCGAGACAGTAGACCTGCGCCTCGGCCGGGGTGTGGGTGAGCGCCAACGCGCAGATCAGCGTCCGCAGCGCGGTGGACTTGCCGCTCTGCGGCGCGCCGACCACCGCCACGTGCCCGGCCGCGCCATCCAGGGCCAGCCAGAGCAGGTCCCGGCGCTGTTCCAACGGCCGGTCCACCACGGCCACCGGTACACCCAGCGCTCCGTGCAGCTCGGGGTTGCCCACGGTGAGCCCGCGCGCCGGGTCCACCTCGACCGGGCCGACCAACTCGTCCAGGGCCGGCGGGTCACCGAGCGGCGCGAGCCACACCTGGTGCGCGGGCGGCCCCTGCCCGACGAGCCGGTCGACCAACAGGTCCAGCAGGGTCTCCCGGCTGCTCTCGTCCTCGGCCACCATGGGCAGGGCCGGGGTCGCCGGCTCGGGCAGCGGCACGGCATGGGTGGTGAACGTGAGCAGGCGGGCACCCTCGTCGGCCGTGGCGCCGGACGTGGCGGCCCGGCGGCGTACGGCGCCGGAGACGTACGCCGCCCTGAACCGGGCCAGCGGGTCGGTGCCGGCGCGTAGGTAGCCGTGGCCCGGCGAGCGGGGCAGCTCGTGCGCGTCCGGCACACCGAGCACCGTGCGGGATTCCAGCGCGGAGAAGGTGCGCAACCCGATCCGGTACGACAGGTGTGTGTCCAGCCCGCGCAACCGGCCCTCCTCCAGGCGCTGACTGGCGAGCAGCAGGTGCACGCCGAGCGACCGACCCAGCCGGCCGATCTGCACGAACAGGTCGATGAAGTCGGGCTTGGCGGAGAGCAGTTCGGAGAACTCGTCGCAGATCAGCAGCAGCGACGGCAGTGGGGCGAGCGGGCTGCCGGCCGTGCGGGTCCGCTCGTAGTCGCGCACGCTGGCGAAGTTGCCGGCGCGGCGCAGCAGCTCCTGCCGTCGGATCAGCTCCCCGTTGATCGCGTCCACCATCCGGTCGACCAGGGGCAGCGCGTCGGCCAGGTTGGTGATCACGGCCGCGGTATGTGGCAGTCGGTCGAACGGTGCGAAGGTGGCACCGCCCTTGAAGTCGACCAGGACGAAGTTGAGCTGCTCGGAGCTGTGCGTCGCGGCCAGCCCCAGCACCAGCGTACGGAGCAGTTCGGACTTGCCCGAGCCGGTGGCCCCGATGAGCAGACCGTGCGGGCCCATCCCGTCCTGGGCGGACTCCTTCAGGTCCAGCTCGATGGCGCCGCCGTCGACGCCCACCCCGATCGGCACCCGCAGCCGGTCCCGGGCCGAGCGCGGCGCCCAGCCCTGCTCGGCGGTGAAGCTCTCCGGGTCGCCGAGGCCGAGCAGCTCCGGCAGGCCCAGCTCGACGTCGAGCGGGGCGTCCGGACCGCGGGCGGTGCCGGCCAGCCGCAGCGGCGCCAACCGCCGGGCGACCGCCTCCGCGTCGGCGAGGTCGAGGTGGTCGGCTCGGCCCACCTCCGCGTGCCCCTCGACCGACCACGAGTGCAGCCGCTCGCCGCGCAGCTCCAGCAGCAGCACGTACCGGTCGAGCAGGCGGGGTGGCGGTGTGTCCAGATCCAGCACGGTGACCGCGTCGATGCCGCCGTCGCCGGTCAGGTCGGTCGCGCCGGTCAGGTCGCCGCCGTCGAGGACCACCACCACGTGCGGACCGTCGGTGGCCGGCCCGGCCGGGCTGAACCGGGAGCGGCTGCCCAACACGTCCCCGAGCAGCCGTTCCAGCTCCGGGGCCGACGAGGTCACCAGCCGCACCGGCCCGAGCGCGTCAGTGCGAGAGGGATGGTGCGCGTGTGGGAGCCACTTCACCCACTCCCAGGCGGCCCGACGCTCGGGGGCGGCGCAGACCGCGATCAGCAGCTCGTCGGGGGCGTGGAACACGGCCAGCTGGGTCAGCGCGGCCCGGACCAGGGCCTGCGCCGCCGGGTCACCGGTGGACGGTCCGCCGGTGGACGGCCCGCCGGTGGCGGTCCGCACGTGCACGCGGGCGAAGCTGCGCAGGGACAGGGCCACCGGCAGTTCCGGCACCACGGAGTACGCGTCCAGGAAGCGGCGCAGCGCGCCGGCGGTCATCGGCTCCAGCTCCTCCAGCGGGCGGGTGACCGGCGGCACGAGCGGGGTGGCCAGCGTCTGCGGCCCGACGGCGACGCGTACCACCGCGAAGTCCGGGTCGGTGGGGCGGCGTTCCCAGACCCGGCGGCTGTCCACCGTGGACCACAGGCGGGTGGGGTCGGGGTGCCGGTAGTAGAGCCCGGCCCGCTGCTGTCCGGCGGTCTGGCGGACCCGGCGGCGCAGTGTCGCCAGGTGGCGCAGGTACTCCCGGCGGGCCGCCATCATCTCGGACTTCTTCGGGGTGCCCGAGGCGCTGCCCCACGTGGTGACCAGCATCGCGAGCGACGAGAGCCCGAACATCCCGCCCACCACGTACGAGTACGCGCCGCCGCCCCGGCCGAACATCATCGCCATCGCCACCGTGCCGCCGAGCATGGGCAGGACCATCAGCATCTGCTGCCACCGCCCACCGGCCACCGCCGGGATCTCCGGCGGCGCCTCGACGGGCAGCTCGCCGACGGGGACCTCCGGCGCTGGCCGACGCGGTGGGCGCTTGATGACGACGGTGGACACTCGGCCTCCTGACTGCGCTCGGTAACCCGAGTCTGGCTCATGGTAGGTAAAGTCCTGTCGTCCCCGCAGCCTCCGATACCATTCGATATGGAGACCAGTCGATGACAACCGGGCTGGCCCGCGTCACCATCAGCGCGCCCCAACGGCGGGTGGACGTCGCCCTGCCGGAGCAGGTGCCCCTGGCCGAGCTGCTGCCCGACGTGCTGCGGCACGCCGGTGAGGGGCTGGCCGACGACGGCGAGCGGCACGGCGGCTGGGTGTTGCGCCGCACCGACGGGGCACCGCTGGCGACCGCGCAGGCGCTGCTGCCGCAGGGGGTCCGCGACGGTGAGGTGCTGCACCTGGTGCCGGCCCGCGCCCACTGGCCCGAGTTGGAGTACGACGACGTCGTGGAGGCCATCGCCGACGGGGCCCGTCGACGCGGAGGTGCCTGGTCGCCCGACGCCACCCGGCTCGCCGGTCTGGCCGGTGCCGGCGTGCCCCTCGCCGTCGGGCTGCTCGCCCTGCTCGCCAGTGGCCCGACCTCGGGTAGCGGCTGGGTCGCCGCGGCCGCCGTGGCGCTGCTGCTCACCGTGGGCGGCACGGTCGCCTCCCGCGCCAACGGCGACGGCGCGGCCGGAGCGACGCTCGGCGGGTACGCCCTGCCGTACGCCTTCGTGGCCGGCGCTGTCGCGGTCGGCTCGGGTGACCCGGTCGGCCCGCTCGGGCCGGTGCGCTGGGTCGGCGCGCCCGAACTGCTGGCCGGCTCGGTGGCGCTGCTACTCGTGGCGCTGACCGGTCTGCTCGGAGTGGCGAGCCGACTGCGGGTCTTCGTGGCCGGTGTCACGGTCGGCCTGCTCGGTGCCGGCGCGGCGCTCGGAGCACTGCTGCTGACCCCCGCAGGCACGGCGGCGGTGGTGCTCAGCGCGCTGGTCTTCGCCATCGGGGCGGTCCCGCTGCTGGCCATCCGGCTGGGCAAGCTGCCGCTGCCGCCGATCACCCTGCCCGCCACCGCCACCGCCACCGCGTCCGCCGCCGAGCCGGAACGGCCCGGGGACCTACCGGACCGGGGCCGGGTGCACGCGGCCGTCACCCGCACCGAGGAGATGCTCACCGGGATGCTGCTCGGGCACGCCGTGCTGACGGTCGGCGCCGCGGTCGTACTCGGGGTTGCCGGTGGGACGGCCGGGCCGGCGCTGGTGGCGGTGGTCTCGTCCGTGCTGCTGCTGCGGTCGCGGCTGTTCGTGGCGCTGCGGCACCGGGTGCCGACGGTGCTGGCCGGGCTGGCCGGCTACGCGGTGCTCGGCGCGGTGCTGGTCGAGCGGGCCGACGACATCGGCCGCCTGGCGCTGGTCCTCGGTGGGGCGGCGCTGGGCCTGGTGACGGTGGCCGCCGGCACCGGGTACGCCCGGCGACCGGTCTCGCCGTACCTCGGACGGGTCGCGGACCTCACCGACACGGCCCTGGTGGTCGCCGTGGTGCCGGTCGCCTGCGCAGTGCTCGACCTCTACGACAGAGCCCGGGGGCTGCTCGGGTGAGCGGCTCCCGGGCCCGGCCGGTGGTCGTACGTCAGTGGGTGGACTCGCCGCGCGCCTCGGCGTCCCGCGCACGCTGGTAGGAGGCGCGGATCTCGGCCTCGGCCTCGGTGCGGCCGACCCAGGTCGCGCCCTCGACCGACTTGCCGGGCTCCAGGTCCTTGTACACCTCGAAGAAGTGCTGGATCTCCAGGCGGTCGAACTCGCCCAGGTGGTGGATGTCGCGCAGGTGCTCCTGGCGGGGGTCCTCGTAAGGCACGCAGAGGACCTTGTCGTCGCCGCCCTTCTCGTCGGTCATGCGGAACATGCCGATGGTCCGGCAGCGGATGAGGCAGCCCGGGAAGGTGGGTTCGGGGACCAGGACCAGCGCGTCCAGCGGGTCGCCGTCCTCGCCCAGCGTGTCCTCGATGAACCCGTAGTCGGCCGGGTACTGGGTGGACGTGAACAGGGTGCGGTCCAGCCGGATGCGGCCGGTCTTGTGGTCCACCTCGTACTTGTTTCGGTGACCCTTGGGGATCTCAACCGTCACGTCGAAATCCATCTGCACGCTCCCTCGTCTGCCCACGCTGGCTAACGGAACCACTGGCGCCCTCCGGACAGGTGAATGCCCACCCGCCGACTCCGGCCGCCGCATAGTCTTCGGACCGAAGTAGTGTCACCCAAGCCGATTTTCGCTGGGGGAGGAGGGGGTCGTGGGGAGGGAAGATTCACACTACCGCCCGGACGGGGGCGCCGCGCGTGGTACCGGACGATCCGGTGCCGGTGGGGCGAGCGGGCGGGTCCCGGTGCCCGACGCGCACTTTCCGCGGCCGCCGGAGGAGTCGGTTCCCGAGCGGCCCCCGCCGCTGCCGTGGCGTCCGTCCGGGTCGACGCCGGCCGGACCGAACAACGGTCGGTTCCCGGTCCTCGGCGCGGATCACCCCACGAGCGGCGCGCGCCCGACGAGGCCCGCACCTGTCCGGCCGGCCCCGACCAACCCGGCCCGGGGCCGGGTGTCCGGTGACGGGCCGACTGTCCGCATCCCGACCGGCGTGCCACCGCTGGGTCCGCCGATCTCCGCGCTGCCGGCGCCGGCCGGCGCCGAACCGCCGGCCGGCGCCGAACCGCCGGTAGCGCCGCGCCGTCGAGGGCGGCTGGTGACCGTGCTGGCCGTGGTGGTGCTGCTGGCGCTGGCCGGCGTGGGTGTCGTGGTGACCCGGCCCGGCCCTGTCGCGGGCTGGCTGGGCGAGGACGCCGCCTCCGGCCCGGCCGGCGCCGCCTCCGCCCCCGAACCCGACCCGTCGGACGTGTTGGGCGGACCCGACCCGAACGCTCCGCTGCCCGCTCCCGACGAGGTACGGGCCGCGCTCGACCCGCTGGTCGGCGTGCCCGCCCTGGGCGACCGGGTGAACGTCTCGGTGGCCGACGTGACCACCGGTCAGACGCTGTACGCCAAGGGGGCGGACGACGGCACGGTGCCCGCCTCGGTGACCAAGCTGGCGACCGCGGTGACCGTGCTGGCCGCCCGCGGCCCCGGATTCCGCATCCCGACCCGGGCGGTGGCCGGCGCCAAGCCCGGCGAGGTGGTGATCGTCGGCGGCGGTGACCCCACGCTCGCAGTGGACAAGAAGGGCTACTACCCCGGCGCGGCACGCCTGGACGACCTGGCCGCGCAGGTGCGTACCGCCCTCGGCGGCACCGCCCCGACCAGCGTCACCGTCGACGGCACCCTGTACTCCGGTCCGCGGTACGGCCCCGGCTGGGACGACGACATCCCCACCGGCGGGTACGGCGGCGCGGTGACCGCGCTGATGACCGACGGCGCACGCACGGACCCGGGCGCCGAGCCTGGAGGCGCCGAGCGGGTCGCCGAGCCCGACCTGGCCGCCGGCAAGTCGTTCGCCCGGCTGCTCGGCGTACCGACCAGCGCCGTCAAGCGGGGTACGGCCCCGGCCCTGGCCACCGCCGCCGCTGGCACCCCGCCGGCCGGTACGGAGTTGGGCGTGGTGCAGTCGCCGCCGCTGATCCGGCTGGTCGACATCATGATCAGCGAGAGCGACAACCTGCTGGCCGAGGCGCTGGCCCGCCAGGTGGCGCTGGCACGCAGCCAGAAGGCGTCGTTCGACGGCGCCGCCGCCGCGATGGACGCCGAGGTGGCGGCGCTGGGTCTGCCCGCCGAGGAGATCACCCTCTCCGACGGCAGCGGGCTGTCGCGCCGCAACCGGATCAGCCCGTCCCTGCTCACCGACCTGATCCGGCTGGCCGCGAGCTCGGACCATCCGGAGCTGGCCGGCGTCTTCGGCGGCCTGCCGGTGGGCGGCTGGTCCGGCACGTTGGGCGAGCGGTACCGGGGCGCCCCCGGGACCGCCGCCGGCGCCGGCGCCGTACGCGCGAAGACCGGCACACTGAGCGGGGTGCACGCCATCGCCGGCCTGGTCACCACGGCCGACGGTCGACTGCTCACCTTCGCGGTGCTCACCGACAAGGTGCCCGGTGGGACGGACACCACCCAGCCGGCGCTGGACCGCATCGCCGCCGCGCTCGCCGGCTGCGGCTGCCGCTGACCACCGTCGAGGCGGGGTCTGGGGTCGACGCGCGGGCGGCGATCGGCGTCGATCGCCGACGCGAGCCCGGGCCGGGGTGTCGCGACGCGGGTACGGTGGGCTCATGGCGCAGTTCGTGGACTGGGATCTGGCCGCCGCCACCGCAGGGGCGTTGAGCAAGTCGGGCCCCCGGGTGTCGTACGCCGAGGCCACCGACGTGGTCGGCGACCTGCGTCGGCTGACCGACGAGGCGGCCGGGCACGTGGCCGACTACACCGGGCTGCGGGCGCAGGTGGCGCACCCGCCGGTGCGGGTCGTCGACCGTCGCGACTGGGCGGCCGCCAACATCGCCGGGCTGCGTGAGGTGATCACTCCGCTGGTCAGCCGGCTGTCCGGCGACAAGCAGCCCGGCGCGCTCACCGAGGCGATCGGGTCGCGGCTGACCGGGGTGCAGGCCGGCACGGTCCTGGCCTACCTGTCCGGCCGGGTGCTCGGCCAGTACGAGGTCTTCTCCGCCGACCCGGGGCAACTGCTGCTGGTGGCGCCGAACATCGTCGAGGTGGAGCGCAAGCTCAACGCCGACTCCCGGGACTTCCGGCTGTGGGTCTGCCTGCACGAGGTCACCCACCGCACCCAGTTCACCGCCGTGCCCTGGATGCGGGCCTACTTCCTCGGTGAGGTGCAGGCGTTCGTCGACGCGTCCTCCAACGGCGGCGAACATCTCGTCGAGCGGCTGCGGCGCGGTGTCGCGACGCTGTCCGAGGCGGTCCGCGACCCGGAGAGCCGCACGAGCGTCCTGGACATCGTGCAGACCCCGGCGCAGCGGGCCGTCCTCGACCGGCTGACCGCGCTGATGACCTTGCTGGAGGGGCACGCCGAGTTCGTGATGGACGGCATCGGCCCGCAGGTGATTCCGAGCGTGGAGCGCATCCGGGCGTCGTTCAACCGCCGGCGCGAGGCGGGCAACCCGTTGGAGAAGGCGATCCGCCGGCTGCTCGGGGTGGACGTCAAGATGCGCCAGTACGCCGAGGGCCGCAAGTTCGTCCACGGCGTGGTCGAGCGGGTCGGCATGGAGGGCTTCAACTCGATCTTCAACTCTCCGCTCTCCCTGCCCCGGCTGTCGGAGTTGGGCGACCCGGACGCCTGGGTGGCACGCGTGCACGGCCCGGCCGGCACCGTTCCGTCCGCCGGCTGACCGTCCGCCGGTGGCCGTGCTCGCCCCGCCGGTGGCCGCGATCCGCGTGGCGGTCCGTCGCGCGCTGACGCACCTGCCGTCCGGCGGTCCGGTGCTGGTGGCCTGCTCCGGAGGGGCCGATTCGCTGGCCCTGGCGGCGGCGACCGTGTTCGTGGCTCCTCGGCTGGGTCGACCCGCCGGGCTGGTGACCGTGGACCACGGCCTGCAGGACGGTTCGGCGCGGCGCGCGGAGGCGGTGGCCGTCTGGGCCCGGGAGGCCGGATTCGCCCCCGTGCTGGCGGTACGGGTGGAGGTGGCCGGGCGTCCGGGTGGGCCGGAGGCGGCGGCCAGGGAGGCCCGCTACGAGGCGTTGGCCGAGGCGGCCCGGCGGCACGAGGCGGTCGCGGTGCTCACCGGGCACACGCGCGATGACCAGGCGGAGACGGTGCTGCTCGCGCTCGCCCGGGGGGCCGGCCCACGTGGGCTGGCCGGGATGCCGAGCCGGCGGGAGCTGGCCGGGGTGCCGCTGCTGCGGCCGTTGCTGGGGATCGGTCGGGAGCAGACCCGCGCCGCCTGTGCCGTCCTCGGGCTCAGCCCGTGGCAGGACCCGCACAACACCGACCCGTCGTACGCCCGCTCCCGGGTGCGGGCCGACGTGCTGCCGGCGTTGGTGCGTGCGCTCGGGCCGGGTGTGGTGGACAACCTGGCGCGTACCGCCCGGCTGGTGGCGGCGGACAACGCCGCCCTCGACGAGATCGCGGCGACGGCGCTCGTGGCGGCGCGGCACCCCGCCGGTGGCCTCGCGGTGGCGGAGCTGGCCGGCCTGGCCGTCGCCGTTCGCGGCCGGGTGCTGCACGCCTGGGCGCGGGAGTTGGGCGCGGTGGCGGGAGCCCTGTCGCACCGGCACGTCGCCGCGCTGGATGCCCTGGTCACCGACTGGCACGGTCAGGGTCCGACCGACTTGCCCGGCGGTGTCCGCGTCCTGCGTCGGGGTGACCGACTGGCGGCCCTCAGCCCGGGCTGAGAGCCGCCGCGCCGTCCGCCCGGTCCCGGAAGGTGGTCCGGTAGCTGTGCGGGGTGGCGCCGACCCGGCGGCTGAAGTGGTGGCGCAGGGCTGCGGCGTCACCGAAGCCGGCCTGGTCGGCGACGGCCTCCACACTCAACGGGGTCTCCTCCAGCAGGCGTCGGGCGAGCAGCACCCGCTGGTTGGTGAGCCAGTCGTGCGGCGTGGTGCCGGTCTCGGCCCGGAACCGCCGGGCGAACGTCCGTGGGGCCATGCCGGCGCGGGCGGCCAACTCCTCCACCGTGATCGTCCGGTCCAGGTGCCCCATCAGCCACTCCAGCACCGGTTCGAGGGTGGGTGCCTCGGGCGCCTTCGGGATCGGCGCCTCGATGTACTGGGACTGGCCGCCGTCGCGGTGCGGCGGGACCACCATCCGCCGGGCCAGCCGGGTCGCGGTGGCCGAGCCGTGCTCCTGGCGTACCAGGTGCAGGCAGGCGTCGATGCCGGCCGCCGTGCCGGCGCTGGTGAGCAGCCGACCGTCCTGGACGTACAGCGAGTTGCAGCGCACCCGGGCGCGGGGGTGCCGGCGTTGCAGCTCGTCCGTGTACCGCCAGTGGGTGGTGCACTCCCGGTCGTCGAGCAGCCCGGCCTCACCGAGCAGGAAGGCCCCCGAGCAGACGCTGATCAGGTGTGCCCCGCGCGCGTCGGCGCGGCGCAGCGCGTCGAGCGCCGGCTCGGGAATGACGGTGCCCCGACCGTGTGCGGGGACGGCCACCAGGTCGGCCTCCTCGAGCGGGGCGAGGTCGGCGTTCGGGGTGAGGTGGAAGCCGGCGGAGGTGCGTACGGCAGCGCCGTCGGGGCTGCACACGTCGAAGCGGTACGCGGGAAAGCCGTCGTCCGTCCGGTCGGTGCCGAAGACCTCCGCGAGCACACCGAGCTCGAAGGGAGCGACCTGGTCCAGGGCGAGGACGGCGACGGATCGGAGCATGTGACGAGGGTAACCCGAAAGGTGGCAGTAAATCGATGCCCAGTGGCATCTCTGCCACTGTCCGGGCGGTGCGAGGCGGCGCAGACTGGTCTCAGTCCGGTGCGCACCGGCGGCGAAAACGACAGCAACCATGCGAAAGTGAGCGCCGCCATGGAGTTCCTGCTCTTCCTCCTGTTCCTCGTCCTGCTCGTCGCCACCTCGGCGGCCGGCCTCACCGTGGACAGCCACGACTCGGCCGACTGGAAGCCCAGCGAGGACGGCCGCCGCTGGCGGTCCCGTACCAGCTGATGCCTTTGATGCCCTTTGCGCCGAAAATCCCGGGCGGGACCGCGCCAAAAGGTGCGGCCCCGCCGACGGAGGCCATCGGACGTACGGCAGGCTAGGAGTCATGGCTGACGGCTCCTGGTACGACGCCGACATCGACCACGTGATCATCTCCGAGGCGCAGATCCGCGAGAAGACGGCGGAACTGGCCAAGCAGGTCTCCGCCGACTACGCCCACGTGGGCGACGGACTGCTGCTGGTCTGCGTGCTCAAGGGCGCGGTGATGTTCATGGCGGACTTCGCCCGGGCGTTGGGCCGCAACGGGCCCCCTGCCGAACTCGACTTCATGGCCATCTCCTCGTACGGCCAGGGCACCACCTCCTCCGGGGTGGTGCGCATCCTCAAGGACCTCGACCGGGACATCGCCGGTCGGCACGTCGTGGTCGTCGAGGACATCGTCGACTCCGGGCTGACGCTCTCCTGGCTGCTGCGCTACCTCGAGTCGCGCTCGGCGGCGAGCGTCGAGGTGGTCGCGCTCTTCCGTAAGCCCGAGGCGGTCAAGGTCCCGGTGCCGGTGAAGTATGTCGGCTTCGACATCCCCACCGAGTTCGTGGTCGGGTACGGCCTCGACTTCGGCGAGCGCTACCGGGAACTGCCCTACGTCGGGGTGCTCAAGCCCGAGGTCTACGCCCGCTCCTGAGCCCGCCCGCCGGCCCGCCACCGAGGCCGAGCCGGAGGATCGTCATCCCGGGAGGTCGCGCCGCGCGCCGGCGGGTTGCCGCGGCCGTCCGGCGCCGGGCCTGAGGGCGACTCGCATCGGTACTCGTCAAGCCGACGTTCAGCGGGCTCTCAGCTGTTGCGGCTAACGTGGAGCCCGGTGGCGTGGAGATACCTCCGCGCTCGACCCCTCGACCGCGTGACCGGGCGTTCGGGTGGCCGGGCCGGACTCCCCGCCACGCCGGTTCCTCCCCGGACCCGCCGTACGCTCGGTGAAGGGCTGGTGGGCCTACCCAACGTGCGTGCCGCCGCTACTCACGGCGCGCCGACTGCGGGGCTCGCGAGCTCGCTCCTCGCGTACACGCGGATTTGATGGTGCACGACTGCGGGGCTCGCAAGCTCACTCCTCGCGTACACGGTGTACCGTCGAATGACCGCGGCGCGGCAGTTTCGGCGCCTCGGGGTCGAGGCCGGCCCGCACGGCGGCTCCGGCCGCCGCACAACGCGGCGACACCATCAGACGGTCAGGACGTCGATCAGGAGGATGCGGGCGCTCCGGCGCTCGACAACAGTATGGAACGTACGCGTTTCTTCCGCCGACCGGTGGTCTGGATCATCCTGGTCATCCTCGGCGCCGTTGTGCTCAGTCAGCTGTTCACCGCTGGTCCCAGCTACCACCGCGTGGACACTTCCGTTGCGCTCGACCAGCTCCACACCGCGCAGATCAACAAGGTCGTCTTCCAGGACAAGGAGCAGACGCTCCAGCTGGACCTGAAGAACAAGACCAAGTTCGGTGAGACCACCACCGACCGGATCGAGGCCCAGTTCCCGTACCAGGTGGGCGACGAGGTCTGGAACGAGGTGCTGGCGGCGAAGGCGGCCAACCGGGTCACCGGCCCGGCCGACGCCAAGGTCTCCTCGGACAGCATCTGGGTGAGCCTGCTGGTCAACCTGCTGCCGATCGGGCTGCTCGTGCTCCTGCTGCTGTTCTTCATGTCGCAGATGCAGGGCGGCGGCTCCCGGGTGCTCAACTTCGGCAAGTCCAAGGCGAAGATGATCACCAAGGACACCCCGAAGACGACCTTCGCGGACGTCGCGGGTGCCGACGAGGCCGTCGAGGAGCTGCACGAGATCAAGGACTTCCTGCAGAACCCCGCGAAGTACCAGGCGCTCGGCGCCAAGATCCCGAAGGGCGTGCTGCTGTTCGGTCCGCCCGGAACGGGTAAGACGCTGCTGGCCCGCGCGGTCGCCGGCGAGGCCGGGGTGCCCTTCTACTCCATCTCCGGCTCCGACTTCGTGGAGATGTTCGTCGGTGTCGGCGCGAGCCGGGTCCGCGACCTGTTCGAGCAGGCCAAGGCGAACGCCCCGGCGATCGTCTTCGTCGACGAGATCGACGCCGTCGGTCGCCACCGCGGCGCCGGCATGGGTGGCGGTCACGACGAGCGCGAGCAGACCCTCAACCAGCTGCTCGTCGAGATGGACGGCTTCGACACCAAGGGCGGTGTCATCCTGATCGCCGCCACCAACCGGCCGGACATTCTCGACCCGGCGCTGCTGCGCCCGGGCCGGTTCGACCGGCAGATCCCGGTGGACGCCCCCGACATGGAGGGCCGCAAGGCGATCCTGCGGGTGCACGCCAAGGGCAAGCCGTTCACCCCCGACGTCGACCTCGACTCGGTGGCACGGCGTACGCCGGGCTTCAGCGGCGCCGACCTGGCCAACGTGATCAACGAGTCGGCCCTGCTCACCGCCCGCAAGTCCCAGCGCGCCATCTCCAACGATTCACTCGAAGAGTCGATCGACCGGGTGATCGCCGGTCCGCAGCGACGGACCCGCGTCATGAGCGACCAGGAGAAGAAGATCACCGCGTACCACGAGGGTGGGCACGCGCTGGTCGCCTGGGCGCTGCCGCACGCCGCGCCGGTGCACAAGGTGACGATCCTGTCCCGTGGCCGCTCGCTGGGCCACACCCTGGTGCTCCCGACCGAGGACAAGTACACCCAGACCCGCGCCGAAATGATCGACACCCTGGCGTACGCGCTGGGCGGCCGGGCCGCCGAGGAGCTGGTCTTCCACGAGCCGACCACCGGCGCCGGCAACGACATCGAGAAGGCCACCCAGTTGGCCCGCGCGATGATCACCCAGTACGGCATGAGCTCCAAGCTCGGCGCGATCAAGTACGGCACCAGCGGGGACGAGCCGTTCCTCGGCCGCAACATGGGCCACGAGCGGGACTACTCGGACTCGGTGGCCGCCGAGATCGACGGCGAGATGCGGGCTCTGGTCGAGCTGGCGCACGACGAGGCCTGGGAGATCCTGGTGGAGTACCGGGACGTCCTGGACAACATCGTGCTCGAGCTGATGGAGAAGGAGACCCTCTCCACGGCCGACATGGCGCGGATCTGCTCCCGGGTGGTCAAGCGCCCGCCGCTCGCCCCGTACAACGGTTTCGGCAAGCGCCAGCCGTCCACTCAGCCGCCCGTGCTCACCCCTGCGGAGAAGGACAAGCTCAAGGCGCAGGCCCAGGCCGACGGCGCGCAGGCGTCCGTCGGCGGCGGGTCGCCGTCCAGCAACAACTCGGACGGTACGCACTGAGCAACGACCCGACGGCCAGCTCCCCTCACCGGGAGCTGGCCGTTTCCGCGACCGAACCCGACGGCGACGACGAGCTGGACTACGTCGCGGCGAGGCTGATCAGCGGTAAGCTGACCGGCCGTCCCGTCGAGGACGCGGTCGACCTCGGCCGGATCGAGAAGGCCGTCCGCGAGATCCTGATCGCGGTCGGCGAGGACCCGGACCGGGACGGCCTCCAGCAGACGCCGGCCCGGGTCGCCCGCGCGTACGCCGAACTCTTCGCCGGTCTGCGCGTCGACCCGGCGCAGGTGCTCAGCACCACCTTCGAGGCCAACCACGAAGAGCTGGTGATCGTCCGCGACATCGACGTGATGAGCCTCTGCGAGCACCACCTGCTGCCGTTCCGGGGCAGCGCGCACATCGGCTACATCCCCGGCCCGGACGGGCGGATCACCGGCCTGTCCAAGCTGGCCCGCCTCGTCGAGGTCTTCGCCCGCCGACCTCAGGTGCAGGAGCGGCTCACCTCCCAGGTCGCCGACCTGCTGATGAGCAAGCTGGCTCCGCGCGGCGTCGTGGTCGTGCTGGAATGCGAGCACATGTGCATGGCGATGCGGGGCATCCAGAAGTCCGGCGCCAAGACCATCACCTCGGCGGTGCGTGGCGTCCTGCAGACGGACTCGAAGTCGCGGGCCGAGGCGATGGCCCTGATCCTTCCCCGTTGACTCTTCCGGCCGCCCCTCGGGACGGCCGGGCCCGTCACCGGCGGGTCAGGCCAGCAGGGCCAGCAGCAGACCGGCCGTGACCAGCACCGCCGGCACCAGGCAGACCAGCACACCGAAGCGCACCGTGCGGTCCACCGGTGTCTCGACGTCGGCACGGAACACCCGGCCGACACCCACCCAGCCGACGACGAACGCGACCGCCGGCATCGGCAGCCCGCCGACCAGGGCCGTCACGCTGGCCGGTCCGGTCCCTGTCGTCGCGTACACGATGACCTGGATCAGCGGCACCAGCAGTGCCAACGGCCCGTACACCAGGAGGTTGCGCGCCCGCGCGGGCCAGGAGGCAGGCCGGAGGCCGCGACGCGCGGTCAACGCCGCGTCCGCCGCCTCGGCCCGACCCCGCGCGGTCCGCAGCGCCGCCAGCACGGCGGCCGGGCCGCCGGCCATCGACCGGGCAGCCTCCGTCAGCTCCGGCGGCGACGGCACCAGCGAGATCGCCGGTACGCCCCGCTCCCGCAACCGCTCCTGCTGAGTCGCCAGCCCGGCGCGCACCACCGTCAGCTCCTCCCGGGCGGCTTCCGCCGAGCGGGCCTGCTCACCGGCGGCGGTGGCCGCGCCGCGACGGACCGCGTCGAGTTGGCGTGCCGCCGCCAGGTACTCGGCCCAGGCGTCCGCAGGCGCCGCGACATCGCCGTCCGGACCAGCGGTCCGCTGCGGCCCTGGGCCGGTCACCGTCGCGTTCACCTCGCCACCTCCCGTACGCATCGTCACCCCACCCCGCATGGCCGGCTCACCCCGCATGGCCGGCTCACCGCGCATGCCGGCTCACCGCGCATGCCGGCTCACCGCGCATGCCGGCTCACCGCGCATGGCCGGCTCACCGCGCATGGCCGGCTCACCGCGCATGGCCGGCTCACCGCGCATGGCCGGCTCACCGCGCATGCCAGCTCACCCCGCGTGGCCGGCTCACCGCGCATGCCGCTCACCCCGCCTCGTCCGCGAACGGCACCAGGACCGTGCCCTGCTCGTCCGGACCGTCCCACAGCGCAGCGCGGTCCGGGTGGGCCCGCCACTGGATCGGCCGGCCGAACACGGCGGCGAGCTGCGCCGCCGGCACGTCCAGCACCACGACGGCGGCCAGCTTGTCGACGTCGCCGTCCGGCTCCAGCAGCGCCGCGAACGGCGGCACCGCCCGCCACCAGCCCAGCAGGTGCCGGCCCGCCGGCGGACCGTCCCGCAGCAGCGCGCGCAGCCGATCCGCCGGCAGCTCCCGGGGCCCGGGCCGATCCAAACCGAAGATCACCAGGTACGTCGGCAGTTCCCCGTCGGCGTCGGCGGTGCTGCCGGCGTTCGTGTCGATGTCGGTTTCGCTGTGGGTGTCGGCGTCCGCGAACAGCGTCGGCAGGTCCACCAGGCACGCCGGATGGCGGGCGGCCAGCTCGGCCGTCAACGCCTCCGCCAGCGGGCGTGCCCCCTGGTCCGGCGCAGCCACGAGGAAGCGGGCGGTGCCCGGCGCGTGATGGGCGGCGGTGCTGCGGGCGGCCGTCGCCAGCAGACCACCCGCCGCCGCGCCCGAGCCCAGCACCGCGAGGTTACGTCCGGGTGCCGGCCCCATCGGAACGGCTACCGTCGTACGGGCCACGTCCACCGCACGGCCGAGCAGAGCCGCCGGCCCGCCTGTCTGCCCCGCCAGGGCCGCCCGGTGACGCGGGTCGTTGGCCAGCAGCGGGCGGGCGTACCCGGCGAACACCACCGGCGGCGTCGCATCGGACGGCCGAGCGGCCCACAGCTCGTGCCGTAGCCGCTCGACCACCTCCGGGTCGTCCAACGGGTCCGGGTAGCGGATCAACCGCTCGTGACCACGGATCGCGCCCCGCGGGCCGCCGAGCCCTCCGGCGGTGTTCACCACCGCGCTGCCCACCGGCAGTCCGGCGGCGGAGTCGTTGGTCGGTTCCAACACCGGGCCGCCGCCCGGCAACGCCACCCGCACCGGGAACTTCCCGAGCACCGAATCCCGGTGTCGGCCGTCCGCGCGCGCACTCAGCCCCAGCTCACCCGCGCCGGCCAGCACCAGGTGCACGCCGTACGCCCGACCGGACCGGGCCAGCGCGTCGACCTGCGCGGCCAGCTCGGCGGCCAGCCGATCCCGCTCGGCGAAGAGCAGCGGCACATTGTCGACCACGCAGACGATGCGCGGCAGCGGACGGTGCTGGCGCAGCTCGGCGAATCGCTGCCCACCGGCCCGCCCCGCCGCCTCCGCGCGGCGCTGCACCTCGGCTGTCAACTGGTCGAACAGGTCCCGGACGTACTCCCGGTCGGCGGCCATGGCAGCGGCCCGCACCTGCGGAACCCAGGAGCGGTCACGCTCGGTCTGCAGAAACTCCACGAACGACTCACCGTCGCCCAGGTCCACCAGGTAGAGCGCCAGATCGTCCGGGCCGTACCGGGCGGCGAGGCCCAGCAGGGCGGTGGTCAGGAACGCCGTACGGCCCGCCCCGGACCGGCCACTCACCAGCCAGTGCGGGGTCAGCTCGGTGAAGCCCAGCGGCACCGGCCGACCGCCCGCGTCACCCACCGTGGTGGTGAGGCTGTCCGCGGAATCCGCCATCCAGAGGCCGTCGCCCGTCTCCGGCAGCAGATCCGCCAACGCCAACCGGGAGCCCGCCTCCACCTGGGCGGCGAGCCGCCGACAAACCGCTTCGACGAGATCTGCCGGAGGGTCCGTCTCCACGAAGATCGGCGAGTTCAACCCACCCGGCGGCTCAGCCCCAGGGGTCGCGAACGATGCCCCCGGCGGGTCGCCGAGCAGCGCGTACGCGTTGCGCAGCACCAACGAGGTGGCCAGCGGCAAGGGTGCCCGGGATGCGTACGGGCCGGGCGGCGGCCAGCCGGCCACCACCAGGTGCAGCCCCGCCGCCGGCCCCTGCTCGGCCAGCGCCTCGATCCGCGCCAGGTCGGTCGGACCGGTCGACTCCGGCAACGCGGCCACCACCAGCAGGAGCGTTCGGTCATGACGACGTCGTCTGCTCGCACCCGGAGTCACCCACTGCTCCGCCTCGGTCAACACCGCGCGCAGACCCGCCACGTCCACCGCCGGTGGGGGCAGCAGCCCGGCATCGGCCAGCGCGCCGAACGGCGTGAGCACGGCACCCGTGGCGTCCACCGCCCGTACCAGCAGCGCACCAGCGGGCGTCGCGCCCAGCAGGCGCAACAGCACGGCACGCAACAGCCCCGCCACCCGTGGCTCCCGCCCATCGGCGTCAACGCTCAGATGGCCGGCACCGACCAGCGGCACCAGAGCGGGGAAACGGGCGTCATCCAACGGTGCCGCCGTACCGACCCGTACGAAGGGTGGCGGGCCGTCACCCGCGGGAGAGTTCACGCTGAGCGAGTCCAGAGTGGCACCCGACCAGCTCGGGGCCAGCCGCGCGGCAACCACCCGCAGCCGGTCGGCCAACTCATACTGGCGGCGCTGATCCGCAGGGGCCGGCCGGATCTCGTCGAGGATCCCGGCGGCCGCGGTCACGGCAGCGGCAGCCCGGCGGTGCAGCGCCGCGGCGCGGTTCGTGCGTGCCTTCGGACCGGCCACCGTGTCCACCCCCTCACCCGAGGTCGGCAACCCCTCCCCGAGCAGTGACGGTATCCCAGCCAGAGTCCCTCCTCCGGGAGGTAGCACGGCGGTGCGCCGGTGTTGTCGCGGATCTCACCGGTGGGGAGGGGTCCGTCACGATCCGCTGGATCTGGGGCATTGGCTCCGGGCGGTTCAGCCGTTAACGTCAGGAGGTGGAATCAGTGCAGCCCCCCGCCGGTTCCCAGGTCTCCCGCGTACCGGCCCAACGGACTCCATCCGAGCAGCTGCCGCCGGCCCCGCCAGCGCCGGCACCACAGCCACGACGCCGCCGGCTGCGAACTGTGCTCACCGTGGTCGGCGGGGTTCTCGCCCTGCTCCTGCTCGGCGGGGTGGCGACGGGTTTCGTGCTGTACAACCGCGCTGCCGCACCGGACCGCAGCACCCCCGACGTGGTCGTCGACAACTACCTACGTGCGTTCCTCGTAGACCGCAACGACGCCCGAGCCAACCTGTACACCTGCGAAGGTGCAACGCAACTGGACTCAGTTCGCTCGCTGCGCAGCGACCTCGTCGCACGTGAGCAGGAACTAAACGTCACCATCTTGGTCAGTTGGGGCAGCCTCGACGTTGAGGGCCACGGTAAAGCCGCCTCCGTCGTAACGACAATTCGACGCAGCGCCACGGTGGACGGAACTCAACAGAGCTTGACAGACACCTGGCAATTCGACGTCAAAGACCAGGAAGGTTGGCGGGTATGCGGCGGGGTAAAGGTTGGCTGACGGTTACTCAATCCAGAGCAAGTGGACGGGTACCTCCAGAGTGGTGGGTGACTGGCCGCGCCAGGCCCAGCGGTACCACTCCACCTCGGGCGTGATCCGTACGCAGATGTCGCCCTCTGCTCCGGAGTAGGTCTCGGTCACCGCTCGCATGTCCCGGTGTTCGCGTCCGTCCTCGACGTGCACCACGCGGCGTCCGGTGACCGCGTCCGCTTCGAACACGGGTGTGGGGGAACGGTGGGACGGGCCGTCCAGCGAGACCAACCGGATACCGGTGTCCCGGGTGCCCTCCGATGCGGGCCGTTCACCGACCGTCTCCACCCAGACCCGCTCGACCGGCACCAGCGGTGCGAACACCTCGACCTGGTCGGCCTCGGCCCGGTACCACTCGTGCTCGGGGATGACCGGCACGTAGGTCCGGGCACCCTGCACGACCCGGTCGTCCGCCCGCAGGTCTCCCCGCCAGCCCAGCCCTGGCAGACCCACGAGCACCCGCTGCCCACGCAACTCCACGCGATCGGTGGCGGGCACGATGGTCAGGGGACGGGGTGGCCGCGGTGCCCAGTCGGGCTGGTCGGCGAACGGGTCCGGCAGCGGTCCGGTCATGCCAGTGACGGCCTCACTCCGCGGCGCGCAGCGGGGCGCCCCGCTCGCGCATGAAGGGGATCGGGTCGGTCGCACCCCGGCTGGACCGGTCGCTGCGCAGGTGCACCTCGAAGTGCAGGTGCGGACCTGACGAATTGCCGCTGCTGCCGACCTGCCCGATCACCTGTCCGGCCGAGACGATCTGGTCCGGCGACACCCGGGGCTGGACCACCATGTGGCAGTACCGCGTGATGTAACCGCCGGCGTGCAGGATGTCGACGAACCAGCCGCACCCGCCCTTGCCCGGATAACCGTCCACGTCGCAGCTCCGGCGTCCTTTGTTGTCCGGGTCGCAGCGGGCGACCAGCACTCGGCCAGCAGCCGCAGCACGGATCTCGGTGCCCTTTGCCGCCCCGATGTCGACGCCGTTGTGGCTGGGCCGATCGGCGGTCCGGAAGCCGGAGCCGACGTCGCCGGAGATCGGCGCCGTCCAGCCGGAGGCGGCGATCTGGCCGCGCTCGGCGGCGTCGCACACCGCCTTGCCGTTGATCTGGACGGTGCGTGCCGCACCACCGGCCAATGCGTCCACGATCTTGCTGGCCAGCTCCTCGTGCTTGGCGTAGGCGTCTGGATAGGCGCTGACCTGGACCTGCTGCGCCACGACCGTCAGCGGCCGGTGCTGCCAGCTGTGTACCTTCACGAGCTTCTCGTAGAACTTCCGGGCTGTGTACGCGGGCGTCATCCGTTCGGCGATCGAGCCCCACCCCGGACGCTGTTGGAACAGGCCCAGCGAGTCGTGGTCGGCGCCGACGCCCTCGTGCGGCAGAGACAGCGACTCGGGCACGTCGCTGTTCGCCAGGTTGCGCAGTGCGGACTCCTGCATCGCGGTGGCCAGAGCGATCACCCAGCCGCGTGAGGGCACTCCCAGGTCCTGACCGACCTTGATGATGATCGCGGCGTTGCGAACCTGCGCGTCGCCGTACTCGGTGAACCGGGGCAGTTCGCCGGTGATGTCGACGGGACGTACTGGTCCACAGCCCCAGCCGGCGAGGGTGTCCCCATTCTCCGCGTCGCCGCCGAGGCCACTGAGAAAGAACGCAGCGGTCCCGCCGGTGCAACAGAGCAGAAGCAGTACGCTGGTGAGCACCGAAGCGATTACGCCGGCTCGGATCGGCCGACGAAGTGCGCGGCCCGCTCGGCCGGCGGTCACTGTCGTTCCCAGTCGACCACGTCGACCAGCCAACTCGTGTCCGCCATCACCAGCTCCAACCGGAGCCGCCCCGTGTCGAGCGGTAGCAGCACCTCGACGAAGGTCTCGGTGCGCGACCGCACCGTCGGTGGGCCGGTCACCTCCTCGGCCGGCACCCCGCCGGGCTCGGCGCCGGCCAACTTCTCGATCAGGGCCGGCGTCGACATCGGCCGCAAACCGGCCTGCCACTGCTCGGCTGTCATGCCGGGCCGGCCGAGCCAGGCCGAGGCGAATCGGTCCGCGATCTGCTCTGGCGTGCGGGCACCGGACGGAGTGACCGGCGACGGTGGGGTCTCGATGGCCGTCAGACCGTCGTCACCGGCCGTTGGGTCGACGGTGGTGATCGGCTGGTTGGGGCGGTTGCTCAACCCGTCCGCCGAGTCGGTCGGGCCGGACGCCAGGCGGGCCGCCCCGATCACCCCGAGGACGAGTACCGCGATCACCGCGGCCACCCCCAGCCGGGATCGCAGCGCCCGGGTGAAGAGGAACTCCAGGGCACGTCGCATCGCTGTCACCGAGCCTCGGAGCGCACCCGCGGTCCGGTGTGGTCCGGCGCACGTTCGGTGGAGCCCGGCCGGTAGACCACGAACGACGGATTCTCCGCCGGCACGTCCGGTTCGGTCCACGTCGCCGCCTGGCGGCGACGAGGCCGCGGCGGCACGGGACGATCTCGGCCGCCGGTCTCCCCGATCGGTGCATCGTCCGCGCGTTCCTGACCATCTGGTCGACCGTCGTCGGTGCGTCGGCTCCCCGCCGGGGTGTGCGTCGGCGTCGGGGCCGGGTCTTCCCGGCGTGCCTCCGGGCGTAGTCGGGTCTGCTCGGCGTCCGGCGACCGGCGGCGTCCGCCCACCGGTTCTATCGTGCCTCCGGGCTCGACGACGTCGAGTCGCGCCGCGACCCGCATGTCACGGAAGAACCGGCGGTGCCAGGAGCCGGCCGAGCTGACCGCCTCGCTGCTGTCCTTACCGCCGAGCTGGGTGATTCGCCGGTACGGCCGCAGCAGCAGCCAACCGACCACTCCGCACAACCACACCAGCACCACCTGGAGCCATCCGGGGAGCGTGGGCGTATTCATGATCAGATCGACCGCGAACAGGTAGATGGCGGCTCCGGTGCCGAAGATGGCGATGTTGAAGATCGCGGCGACGACGGCGTTCGCCAGCCGTCGCAGGCCGGCACTGGCCGGTCGGAGCAGTCCGACCGTGCCCAGGATGGGTGCCGCGATCACCGCCCATCTGAAGATGAGGAAGCCCAGCAGGACCAGGAGTGACGCCGTCAGGTCGAACATGGCGAACAGCACCGAGGCCAGCACGGCGATGAACCCCGCCCCGACCCGGTCCATGTCCCGGACACCCTGGAGGTACTCGTACGCCTCCGGGTCCTCGGTCTGGATCTGCTGGGCCACCCGCGCCCACTGCTGCTGCTTCGCCTTGATCGTCGCCTCCCGGGTAGCCGGGTTGGCGCGCAGCTTCTCAACCTCGTCCCACGACAGCGCCTTGGCGTCGTACAGCGCCGGCCCGTACTTGCGAGCCGTCTCGCTGTCAGCCGAACCGAGGACGCCTCGGACCCAGTTCCGGTAGAGCATGGTCTCGGTGGCGGTGTCGCTCGCGCGAACGGCCGGCGTTCGCAGGTCCTTGCAGCGGTCCGGATCAAGGCATCGCCCTGGTGCGGGTTCCTTCGCTTGCGGGCCCACCGCGTCGTGGACCACACCGAGGCTGGTGACCAGCGCGCCATCCGCGATGTTCGCCGACTTTACCGGCCATGCGGCCAGCGCCGTGACCGCGACCATCACGAGGAGAGCCCAGCCCGCAGTGGTCATCGCGTTGCTCATGTCCGACTGGCGGGACCGCCAGAGCAGGTAGAGCCCTACCACGCACAGCGTGACGATCCCGAAGACGCTGAACACCTTCTCGTAGACAGCCTTGGTCGCCTTCTCGACCAGCGGGTCGGCCCAGCCCCACATCGAGCCAGGGTCCCAGGCGCGCTCTCTGAGCGCGTTCGAGGCACCGATGATCGCCGTGGCCGCCATGAACTCACCGTTCGCCACGGTGGTGGTGAACTTGTAGTCCGGGTGCAGCACACTCGATGCGCAGCCGCCGCCGATGTCGTAGGTGTTGTAGCTGTAACCCGCGTATCCATAGAGGCTGTATCGGCCGGCTATCCCGTTCGTCGCCTCAGCCGGTGGCGCCGCAGCGAACCAGCCGGCGAGGCCCGAGTCGGGCGTGCCAGGGGTCGGCGCGTTGCGACACTTGACCTCGTCCTCGCTGACCTCCTGGAGCTTGCCTACACAGGCCCGGAAATCGGCCTGCCACTCCGCGGTGGTGCAGAGGTCGGCTCGCGCCTGGGTGACCGGCGGGGCGGCTGCGGCCGCTTCCGCGCCGAGCAGCGGCCAGCTGAGGGTGGCCCCGGCCAGTACGCCGAGCGCGAGCAGGAACGACGCGATCCGAACCCGGGCCCCAGCCATGTCACGCCTCCAGATCGGGCAGGGAAATGCTCGGTAGGACTCCGGCCGCCGCGGCGATCGCGGCGGGCGTCGTGTCGAGGTGGTCCAGCAGGCCGTCGACGTACGAGACGTCGATCCGGACCTTCTGCACCCGGCCGTCGACGTCACGCATCACGAACTCCCGGAAGCCGAGGCGGGAGGCCGAGTTGCTGTCTGCGGCGGAGAGCGAGGCAAGGGTGGCCTCGTACCCGTCGTTGACCGGCACCCGCAGCAGGCGTAGCGCCTCGGAGGCGATCTCGGCGTCTTCGGCGATCCGGCCGACGAAGACGGTGGAGACCAGGTTCTGCACGTCGAGGCCGAGGATGTCGCGGGGGTTCTGCGAGGCGACCAGCGCGGCGAGGTTCCACTTCCGGGAGTCCCGGGCGAGCCGGACCAGGAACGACCGCCCGGACCGCCAGCCCTCCATGAAGTGCGCCTCGTCGAGGCCGACGAGCTTGCGGGACGACATCGACCCGCCGTAGCAGCGGCGGACGGCGAGCCGGTGCGCGGTGTGCAGCATCGGCAGGGCGAGGGCCTCCTCGGCCGACCAGTACTCGCGTTCGATCTTGAGGTCGGGCAGCCGGAGCCCCGCCATGGTGATCACGGTGAGCGCCGCGTCGGCGCCGAGCAGCCCCTCGGGTGGCCGACCGAAGAACAGCATGGCCAGCGGCATCTCGGCGGTGTCCAGGAGAAGGTTCGCCAACTCTTTGCCGGCGTCGTCGTCGAGCCGCCCGAGGCAGCTCACCACGTCGTCCAGGGTGGACGTCTCCTCGGCGGGGACCTGCCGAACGGCGTGCCGGAACAGGGTGGCGGTCGACGCCTCCCGGGCCACCTGCGGCGGCACGAGCATCATGCAGATGTCCTGGACCAGCATCCGCCGCTCGGCTCGCGCGTTGGAGACCGCGATCTCGAACTCGCGGTCGCCGGCGGCGCCGGTGGCGAACTCGCTGCGCAGGGGCGTGGGGATGAGCGAGTAGGGCGCCAGGGTGCCGTGCTCGGACCCGGTCAGGTTCAACACCCGGGAGTACGGCCGCAGTTCGGGCATGGCGCAGAGCCGGGCCAGCGGCCCGGACGGGTCGAGGAGGGTCACCTGCACACCCCGCCGTGCGGCGAGGTAGCCCAGCGCGCCGAGCAGGGTCGACTTGCCACCACCCGGCTCGGCCACGAACACCGCGAGCCCGGAGCGTTCGCGTACCTCCATGGGGAAGTGCAGGTCGAGGAAGACCGGGCGGCGGCAGGTGCCGGCGGTACGTCCGATCAGGTCGCCTCGTCGGTCACCGACGGTGGACGCGGCCTGGGGGAGCGCGGCGGCGAGTAGCGGTACCGGCATCCGGCGGACGTAGCCGGTGTTGGCGATGGGCTCGCCGGGGATGAACTCGCGGGCCAGCCAGTCCTGGTTCTTCGGGTGCTGCAGGGAGATGCGCAGCTCCCGGGAGTAGAGCTGGATGAGCCGGCGGGCCCGCTCCAGGCACTCCTCCCTGGTCCGGCCGCCGACCGCGATGCGGTGCCAGCCGTGGGCGCGGGCCGAGTCGACGGGCAGTCCGGTGGTCATCTCGTCGCCGATCACCAGCGCTCGCTTGGCGAGGCGTTCGAGCTCCGGGGGTGCGTCGATGCCGTGCTCGGCGTAGTCGAGCTGCTGGGAGCGGATCATCCGCAGTCGATGTTCGAGATTGCGGAACGAGTCGCCGGAACCGAGGATGTCGACCCGGGTGGAGATCTCCATTGGCCAGGGCAGTCGCTCGTGGAAGTGCAGCCATGGTTCGTGCCGCTCCGGAATCTCCAGCGGCTCCATCCGGCCGACGGCGAGCACGGCCACGTGCCGTTCCTCGCCGGTCATCCGGTTGACCAGCTTGACCGTCGAGCCGTACGGGGTGCGGTAGCGCTCGACCTGTTCGGTCAGGGCGAGCAGGTCACCGCGTTCCCATTGCCCGTCGGTCACCGGCGAGAGTCGGCCCGGGGGTGCCATGCACAGCGCCACCGAGCGGTAGAGCAGCCACTCCAGCTCCTGGGCAGTCACCCGTCGGCCGCGCATGCCGAACGCGCCGAGCACCTCGTCGAACTGCTCCACGGTGCGACCCAGCTTGCGACGCTCGCCCTCGGCGGTGCCCCGGCCGAAGGTGCGGAGCAACCGTTCGGTCATGGAGTCGCCGAGGGAACGTCGGGCGAAGGTGACGCCCAGGTAGGTCTGCCCCTCGGCGTGATTGACGGCCATCAGGTGGCGCTGGGCCGCGACCAGGTGGTCCGCCCAGCCGGTGGTGCCGGGGACGTCGGGCAGCGGCGCGGAGGTGTGCGCGTCGATGGTGCGCGCCCACTCGTCGGCGGGGAACGGCCGGGTGGTCCGGCGCAGGTGCAGTCGGAAGCCGGCGAGGCCCGCGTACTGCTCGGAGATCGCCGACAGCAGCGCCTCGCGTTCGGCGTCCGGGCGGAAGGCCCAGCGCACCTCGGGTAGCCAGTACCAGGCGGTGACCGTGTTCGGGGTGAAGGTCAGGTGACCGGCGATCTCGGTGATGGCCAGCTCGACCGACGGGTCCCGGTCACCGAACTTGATCTTCGGGGCACGGACCCGGACCGGCTTGATCGGCCGGTCCTGCTGGTTCGCGGCCCGTTGGCGAGGTGGGGCGACTTCCTTCCCGCCCCCCTTGAATCGCTCCGACCCGTTGCGGCGCGGCGCGCGCTCCAGCGCCGGCCGGTCGCTCGGGGCGGCGGCGGGCCGTTCCGCCGGTGCGGTCGGCCAATCTGTCGGTGCGGTAGGACGCTGCGCCGATGCCGTCGGTGGGACGACGGGTGCGCTGCGGGACGTCCGGGGTGCAGAGCCGTTGGCCGTCGACGCTGACGCGCCTGCGGCGGTCGGCTCGGGGTCGTCCGAGGGGTGCAGCATCGGGCGTCGGTCGCCTGCCTGATGCGGCACCCGGGATTCGCTGGCCGGGTAGGCGTCCGCCCGTCGTGGCTCGACTGCCTGTCGGTCGCTGGCGGATTGGTCGTCGGGCGTCCACGGTGGCTCCAACTCGGGAGCCGGCCGGGCCGGTGTCGGGGCGCCCGCAGGCGGCTGCTGCGGGATCGCCGGCTGGTGCCGGCTGGCGGGAGCCGCCGTCACGGCCCGGGGGCCACCGGGCCGCGCACCACCGAACAGGTCCAGAAAGGGCGAGTCGATGTCGGCGTTCTCGCCGGCCGAGACCGCGTTGGGCTCGGCGGGAGGCGTCCGGCGGGTGACCGGTCGGGGTGCCTGGAAGACGCCGACGGCGCCGTGGCCGGGCGAGGTCACCAGCGCGG
This sequence comes from Micromonospora sp. DT4, assembly GCF_049841675.1. NCBI lineage: Bacteria > Bacillati > Actinomycetota > Actinomycetes > Micromonosporales > Micromonosporaceae > Micromonospora > Micromonospora sp. DT4. Next base: position 52,558 of record NZ_JBNCKT010000007.1, on the reverse strand, counting down.
GGTCGAGCGCGACCTCATTCTCGGAGTCGGGGTAGTCAAACGACTGCGCACGGTGACCGGCCGGCACGGCCGGGCGGCCGGCCGGGGAACCCGGCGTGGAAGAGCGACTCATGCGACCGCCTCACCCGCGTGGTGCAAGAGACCGATCGGCGTACGCCCGGTCATGCCAGCTCCTCCCGAATCCTGATCCGGCTGCCGACCAGACGCGGGTCGCGCTGCTCGACCGCCGGCTCCCGGGTACGTCGCCAGTCGGTCAGCGCGGTGCGGATGACCACCCGCGCCGGCCGGTCGGGGTCGACGTGCCGGAAGATGAACGACGTGGTCACGATGGCGAGCGCGATCTCCCAGGCTGGGAAGAGGTCGACCGTCAACGTGAACAGCCAGTGGATGAACATGTAGAGGGGGACGAGCAGCATGAAGAGCCCGTACTGGGCGTAGGGCAGGTGGACCGGAAGGGTGTAGCCGGGCGGCCCGAGGTAGACCAGGCGGGCCCGGTAGATGTCGTCGTCGGTGCGCAGCCGCATTTGGTGACCGCGCCTATTCGAAGATCAGGTCGATCAGGTAATCGCCGACGAAGAAGAGTGTTGCCGCGCCGGCGATGAAGGCCAGCCCGACGATGGCGATCGCGGAGCTCGTCAGGACCTTGGAAATCTCGCCCCGGCTGGCGCGACCGATGAAGATGACGCCGAGGACCGCGAGCAGGATCGGCGCGATCTTGCTGGCGAAGAAGGTGACGACGCTGTTGGTGTCGATCCCCTTCGGGGCCGGCTCGGCGAGCGGAGCCGACGCCAGGGTGGAGAGCGCGTGGGCGACGCCGGACGACGCCGTCTCCATGAGCTCGAAGGCGATCACTGGAACCTCCCCATAGCGCGGCCGGCGGTGCCGCGGCGGTGCAGTAGGCAAGCCTGGCGGGAAATCTGCTGACAGGGCGCAGCGATCTCGACCCTGCGTTCGTTACTCACCACGGAGGGTGGCGAGCTTTGGGCGGTTTTTCCCCGCTTCGGCCCTCCCTCCAAGCTTCGCCATCTCAATGCTGGCCAATTCCAAAGCGTACGGGCCGCCCCGGATTGCGACAAGCCGCGAAGGGGCTGCTCGTTGCTGCCCGGATGACCGATCGTACACCTGTTCTAACTGGCACGTCAGGGGTGGTCGACCCGGGTCGCCGAAGGCCGTCGTCACGACCGGTACCGTCTAGTCGTGACCGATCTGGTACGGGCCCCGGGCCCGGTGGTGATGGGCGTCCTCAACGTCACGCCGGACTCCTTCTCCGACGGCGGACGGTACGCCGACCTCGACGCGGCCGTCGGACACGGCGTCCGTCTGCGTGAGGCCGGTGCGCACCTGGTCGACATCGGCGGCGAGTCGACCCGTCCGGGCGCCGACCGGGTCGATGCGGCGACCGAGGCCGAGCGCGTGCTGCCGGTCATCCGCGAGCTGAGCGCCGCCGGGGTGCCGGTCAGCATCGACACCAGCCGCGCGCGGGTGGCCGAGGCGGCTCTGGGCGCCGGCGCGGCAGTGGTCAACGACGTCTCCGGCGGACTGGCCGACCCCGACATGGCCCGCGTCGTACGGGACGCCGGCTGTCCCTGGGTCCTGATGCACTGGCGTGGACACTCCCGGCAGATGCGCGACCTGGCCAGCTACACCGACGTGGTGACCGACGTACGCGAGGAGCTCGGGCAACGGGTCGACGCGGCGCTGGCCGCCGGGGTGGCCGCGGACCGCATCGTCATCGACCCCGGCCTCGGTTTCGCCAAGACGGCCGCCCACAACTGGGAACTCAGCGCTCGCCTACCGGACCTGCTGGACCTCGGATACCCGCTGCTCTTCGGGGCCAGCCGCAAGTCCTACCTCGGCCGCCTGCTCGCCGCCGCGGACGGCACACCGCGACCCACCGCCGAGCGGGAGGCCGCCACCGTGGCCACGAGCGTGCTGGCCGTCGCCGCGGGCGCCTGGGGCGTACGCGTACACGACGTGCGGGCCACCGTGGACGCGCTCGCCGTCTGGGTCGCCACCGGCAGCCCACGGCTCGCGCCCGCGCACTCCAAGGACGCGCACTCCAAGGAGTGGACCGACCGGCGAGAGGGAGACCGATGAGCGACCGCATCCAGCTGACCGGCCTGCGGGCGCGCGGCCGGCACGGGGTGTACGACTTCGAGCGGGCGCAGGGGCAGGACTTCGTGGTCGACGCCGTCCTGGAGTTGGACCTCGGCCCGGCCGCCGCCAGCGACGACGTCACCGCCACGGTCCACTACGGCGAGCTGGCCGAACGGCTGGTGGCGGTGGTGACGGGCGAGCCGGTCAACTTGATCGAGACCCTGGCCGACCGGCTGCTCGCGGTCTGCCTGGCCGACGAGCGGGTCGTCAGGGCGACGGTCACCGTGCACAAGCCGGAGGCCCCGGTGCCGCACACGTTCACCGACGTGGCCGTCACGATGACCCGGACGCGTACCCGATGACCCGGGCCGTGCTGTCGCTCGGCAGCAACCTCGGCGACCGCTTGGAGCATCTCCGCACGGCCGTCGCGACGCTCGGCGACGCCGTGCTGGTGGTCTCCGGGGTGTACGAGACTCCACCGTGGGGAGATGCCGACCAGCCCGCGTACCTCAACGCGGTGGTGCTCGCCCAGGACGGGAGCGCGACTCCGCGCGACTGGCTGGAGCGGGCCCGCGACGCGGAGCGCGCGGCCGGTCGGGTCCGTGACCCGCAGCGGCGGTTCGGGCCGCGCACCCTCGACGTGGACGTGATCGCGGTCTGGGGCGACGACGACGAGCCGGTGCTCAGCGACGAGGAGGAGCTGACCCTGCCGCATCCGCGGGCGCACCTGCGCGCGTTCGTGCTGCGACCGTGGATCGACATCCAACCGTACGGGCGGTTGCCCGGGCACGGTTGGCTGACCGACCTGCTCACCACCGGTCCGGCTGCCGACGACGCGCTGGAACTGCGTCCCCGGCCGGAACTGGCGTTAGAGTCGACGGCATGACCCAGTGGAGCCGGCCGGCATGACCCAGGCGAAGTCCCCACCGCCGGGCCCGGACGGGCCGCGGATGGGTGCCACCCGGATCTCGACGCTGGTCGTGGCCGCTCTGGGTGCGGCGGCGGTGGCCTGGCTGCTGATCAGCACGTTCTACTACAGCGGCATTCCCCATCTGCCGTGGTTGCCGGTGGTGACGCTGGCCGCGCTCGCGGTGCTGGAGGCGTACGCGGCCGTCAACACGCGCGGCCGCATCGGCCGTAAGCCCGGTCGGGATCCGGTCAACCCGTTGCTGGTTGCCCGGTTCGTGGTGCTGGCCAAGGCGTCCGCGCTGGCAGGGTCCATCTTCGCCGGTTTCTACGCCGGGCTCAGCGGGTGGCTCTTCGTGGAGACCACCCGTGCCGCCACCGAGGACCGCCCGGCCGCCGGGGCCGGGTTGCTGGCGTCGTTGGTGCTGGTGGGTGCCGCGCTCTGGCTGGAGCGTTCCTGCCGGGTGCCGGAGCGCCCGGACGACGAGCACGAGCAGGACCAGCGGGAGAGCCGCCCGGGCCAGCGCTGAGCAGGGGGTTACATCCGGCTCCGGGCGCGGGTACGGTGCCTCCGATCGGAGAGCAACGGCCGCCCCCGATCTGTGCGTGTGCCGGCACGGGAGCGGCCGGCCACTGGGGAGGCGGTGCCATGGGGTACGAGGACACGGGCCGGGACCGGTCGGTCGACCCTTCGTCTGGGGTTCCTGCCGCCGTCCTGGAGAACGTCTTCGACGATCCCACCCACGGTGAGCCCGGCCGGGACCGGGTCGGCGTACACGTGATCTGGGAACTCCTGCTGCTGGCCGGTCTGGCGGCTCTGGGTTGGCTGCTCTGGCGGGCCGATCCGGACGCGCTGCGGGGGGCCGACCTGCGCACGTTGCTGGTCGACGCCGTCGGCCTCGGCCTGCTCGCCCTCGCCGCCGGGCTGAGCCTGCGCACCGCCGCCCCCCACCTGGCCGTCGGGCCGGTGGCGGTCGCCGCCGCGCTGCACTACGCGGAGCAGGGCGACCGGGGGCTGGCCGCGTCCGTGGGGTCGGCCGTCGTGGTGGCCGCGCTGGGTGGTCTCGTGCTGGCACTGGCCGTGGTGGCGCTGCAGGTACCCGCCTGGGCGGCGAGCCTGGCCGCCGCCGCCGGGGTGGTGGTGTACATCGAGCGCCGGTCGGCGCCGGTGCTGGTGCAGGGTGACTACGACCCGGGGCGTACCGCCGGCTTTCTCTTCGCCGGGTTCGCCGCCGTCGCGGTGCTCGGCGGTCTGTTCGGCGCGATCCGGGCGATCCGCCGGCTGGTGGGGCGGTACCGGCCGGTCGCCGATCCGGCCCGTCGCCGGGGCACGCTGGCCGCCGTGATCACCGCGCTGGCGTTGGTCGGCTCCACCGTGCTGGCGGCGCTCGGCGGGGTCCTGCTCGCCGCCAACGGTCCCGGCGTTGTCACACCCACCTCCGGACTGGACTGGACCGTGCTGGCCGTCGGTGTGTCCCTGCTCGGGGGCACCAGCGCGTACGGCCGGCGGGGTGGGGTGTTCGGCACCGTGCTGGCGGTCGGCCTGGTCACCGTCTTCGAGGCGTACGCGCCGGAGCGCGACTGGTCGGTGAGCCGCTGGGCGGTGGGCGGGGTGGCGCTCGGCGTCGGGCTGCTGGTGACCCGGCTGGTCGAGACGCTCGGGCGCCCCCGGCCGGGTGGCGTGGAGAAGCCCGAGCCGGTCCGCGACGGCACGATCAGCTCGGGGTGGAGCGTGCCCCGGCCCCAGCCGACCGACAACTGGCCTCCGACGCTGCCGACGCCGCCCGCGCCGGAACCGGCCGACCCGTGGCGTGACCCCCGCTGGGAGGACGGCCCGCGGCGCTGGGACGCCGGCGAGCGGTGAGCCGTGTCCCGTCCGTTGAGCCGGCGCTGACCTCGACCGTTAGGCTCGCCGCATGACCGACACACCAGCCGCCACCCCCGGCGGAACCTCGTTCGAGGCACTCGACGCGCTGTCCACGGAGGAGCTGCGGGAGCGGGCGTTCGCCCGGGCTCGGAAGCGCCACGACGTGGGGTTCTACTGGTCGGTGCTCCGGCACCTGCCGAACGCGGACGAGGCCACGGTGCTGGACGGCGCGCCGAACTCCATCGGCCCGACCATCGATGAGGCGAACGCGTTGTGGCGGGAGCTGACCGGGCACGGCTACGAGGAGTCGGCGCCGCTGCTGCGGGCCGCCTTCATCGACTACCTGCTGAAGCACTGAGCCGCCCGGGGCAGCCCAGGTCCGTCCGGTCGGCCGGCACGGGACCTGGGCGGATCATGGGACTCGTTCGTACGGGACCGGTCAGCCGCTACGGGACGGCCGCCGGCACCGGCGCGCTCGCCGTACTGCTGCTGGTCGGCATCTGTGGCAGCCCGGCGTACACCGGTTGGGCCGCCGCGACGCTGACCGACCCGGACTCGGCGGGCGGCTTCTACCTGCGCCTGCTCGCCTGGCCGGCCTGGCGACTGGACGCGGACGGGCAGGCCGGCGGCCTGTTCGCCGCCGACCTGCGGGCCGTCGCGCTGGTGCTCCTCGCGGTGGCGCTGCTCTATCTGCTGCCCGCCGCGCAGGTGGCCCGGGTGCCCGGCTCGGTCAGTCAGTTCTTCTCCGGCTGGGCCGCGTACGTGCTGGCCGGCGGGCTCGCCGCCGTGGTGGCGGCGCTGTTCGGCCCGGACCCGTCGCTGCTGAAGGCCCTGTCCGCTGCGAGCAGTGGCGCCGGCTACGGCTTCCTCACCGGTTGGATCATCGGCACCGCGAGCCTCGGCGGACGCGCCTAGCCATCCAGCCCGAGCAGGGCCCCGCCTAGCGGCCCAGGCCTAGCGGCCCAGGCCTAGCGGCCCAGGCCTAGCGGCCCAGGCCTAGCGGCCCAGGCCTAGCGGCCCAGGCCGCGCAGGGCCCCGCCTAGCGGCCCAGGCCGAGCAGGCGCTGGCGGCTGAGGGCGCCCACCGGGCGGCCGTCGTCGGTCACCAGGAGCCGGTCCTGTCCCGAGGTGAGCAGTGCCGCCAGAGCGTCGTACGCCGTGCCGTCCAATGTCACGCTGGGCAGGTCGGTGGGGGCGTCGGCGGGCACGGGCTCCAGGGACTCCCGGTCGAGCGGGGTGACCGCCAACCGGCGGATGCCCCGGTCGGCGCCGACGAACTCACGGACGAACGCGGTGGCGGGCGCGCCGAGCAGCGCGGCCGGCGTGTCGTACTGCTCGAGATGCCCGCCCTGTGACAGCACCGCGATCCGGTCACCGAGCCGAACGGCCTCGTCGAGGTCGTGGGTGACCAGGACGATCGTCTTGCGGACCTCGGCCTGCAGGCGGAGGAACTCCTCCTGTAGGCGGGCGCGGACGATCGGGTCCACGGCCGAGAACGGCTCGTCCATCAGCAGCACCACCGGGTCGGCGGCGAGCGCACGCGCGACACCGACGCGCTGCCGCTGACCGCCCGACAGCTCGTGCGGATAGCGCCGGCCGAACTGGGCCGGGTCCAGGCCGACCAGGTCGAGCAACTCGTCGACCCGGGCGCGGGTCCGGTCCCGGGACCAGCGGAGCAGGCCCGGGACGGTGGCCACGTTCGCCCGGACCGTCTGGTGTGGGAAGAGGCCGACGTTCTGGATCACGTAGCCGATCCGGCGGCGTAGCCGCACCGGGTCGGTGTCCGTGACGTCGTCGTCGCCGAGCATGACCCGTCCGGCCGTGGGCTCGATCAGGCGGTTGATCATCCGGAGCACTGTCGACTTGCCGCAGCCGGACGGGCCGATCAGCACCACCAGCTCGCCGGCCCGGACGTCCAGGCTCAGGTCCCGTACGGCCTCGGTGCCATTCGGGTAGCGCTTCTGGATGCCCTGCAGGGAGATCGACGCCGCACGAGGGGATCCGGCCGCGCCGGAGGCCTCCGGGGTAACGTCCACATATGTCCTTCCGCCTGAGCTACCGGGCCGACCCGGGTAACCCCTGGTTCTCCTGGCAGTACGTGCGGGACAACTCTGACACGATCCTCGCTGCCATGCGTGAACACGCTTCCCTCACCGGGCGCGCGGTGCTGATCGCGGTGCTGATCGCCCTGCCGTTGTCCGTGCTCGCGTACTGGGTCCGCCCGTTGGCCGGCCCGATCCTCGGTGTCACCGGCGTGTTCTACACCATTCCGTCGCTGGCGTTGTTCGCGTTCATCGCGCCGTACCTGGGCACCGGCGCCACCACCGTACTGGTCGGGCTGGTCCTGTACGCGCTGCTGCTGATCGTCCGCAACGTGGTGGCGGGGCTCAACCAGGTGCCGCCGGAGGTCGGCGAGGCCGCCGAGGGCATGGGCTACGGCCGGTGGCGGCGGCTGTTTCGGATCGACCTTCCGCTCGCCACCCCCGGCATCCTGACCGGGCTGCGGCTGGCCACCGTGTCGACGGTCGCGCTGGTCACCGTCGGGGTGCTGGTGGGCCACGGCGGCCTCGGGCAACTGATCTTCGCGGGCTTCCAGAACAACCTCTACAAGGCCGAGATCATGACCGGGACGGTGCTCTGCGTGGCGCTGGCCGTGCTGCTGGACCTGCTGCTGGTGCTCGTCGGCCGGCTGGTCACCCCCTGGGCCGCCCGGGCCGTCCGGTGAGCGCCGCCGCGAACCCTGCGCAGCAGGGGGTGCTCTGGCTCAACGACCCGCTGAACTGGACCAACCCCGGGGGCATCCTGGACCGCCTCGGTGAGCACCTGACGATCTCCGCCCTGGCGGTGGCGCTCGGCTGCCTGGTGGCCTGGCCGGTCGGGCTCTGGCTCGGGCACGTCGGTCGGGGTGGCGGCCTGGTGGTGCTCGTGTCCAACGCCACCCTCGCCATCCCCACCCTGGCGCTGCTGACCATCCTGCCGTTGACGTTCCTCGGCTTCGGGCGTACGCCGGTGGTGGTGGCGCTCGCCGTCTTCGCCGTACCGCCGCTGCTGGCCAACGCCTACACCGGCGTACGCCAGGTCGACCCGGAGGCGCGCGACGCGGCCCGTGGGATGGGCCTGTCCGGCGGGCAGTTGCTGCGGCGGGTGGAGTTGCCGTTGGCGGTGCCCTACCTGGCCGCCGGATTCCGGACGGCGGCCGTGCAGGTCATCGCCACGGCCGCGCTGGCCTCGTTCGTCAACGGCGGCGGGCTTGGCGAGATCATCCGCACCGGGTTCGGTCTGAGCATCGCCGCCGGTGGTGGGCAGATCGTGGCCGGCGGTGTGCTGGTGGCCGGGCTGGCGCTGCTGGCCGAACTGCTGCTCGGGATCGTCGAACACATGGTCACCCCCCGGCCACTGCGACGGGTCCGGCAGCGCGCGGGCCGTCCGCGACCCGCGGACGCCACCGGCCGGGCCTGACGCGGCGTCGGGCCGTGGCCCGTCCGGGTGAGCGGACGCCGAAGCGGGGACCAGCGGTGGACCGGTCGGTGACGATGCGGTGACGAAGCCCATCCCAGGTTGTCGGTCGGTCGCGGACCATGTTGGGTGGAGAGTCGCGGGCGACCGACATCCAGGATCGTCCGTCGGACACGCGGCCGGCCCGGGACGGGTCGCGCCGGGACACGGAAGGCGGGCGGCGCATGCGCGCACGTACACGTCTCGCGATCGGCGCCATCGGCGTCGTGGCCGGGGCAGCACTTCTCACCGGGTGTGGTGACGCCGGCTCGTCCGGCACCGACGCCCCCCAGACCAGCGCCTCCGGCGCGGGGTGCGCACCGGTCGCCGGCAAGCAGCTCATTGCTCTGACCGACGACAAGAAGCTCCAGAACTCCGACAACGTCATCCCGGCGGTCAACAGCAAGGTGGCCAACCCACAGCTGATCGCCGCGCTCGACAAGGTCTCCGCGGCACTCGACACGCCGAAGCTGGTCCAGCTCAACAAGGCCGTCGACGCCGACCGCAAGACCCCCAAGGTAGCCGCCGAGGAGTTCGCCAGCGCCAACAACCTCACCGCGGGCATCGCCAAGGGCCCCGGTGGCGACATCGTGGTCGGCGCCGGCAACTTCAGCGAGAGCCAGACCCTGGGCGAGCTGTACCGCATCGCGCTCACCGCGGCCGGTTACCAGGTCAAGGTGCAGGAGATCGGCAACCGGGAGCTGTACGAGCCGGCGCTGGAGAAGGGCGAGATCCAGGTCGTCCCGGAGTACGCGTCGACGATGGCGGAGTTCCTCAACACCAAGGCCAACGGCCAGAACCCCCCGCCGGTCTCCTCGCCCGACATCAACAAGACGGTGACCGCGCTGAAGGCCGAGGGCGACAAGGTGGGCATCACCTTCGGCACCCCGGCTGCCGCGCAGGACCAGAACGCCTTCGCGGTGACCCAGGAGTTCGCCGACAAGTACGGCGTGCGGACCCTCTCCGAGCTGGCCGCGAAGTGCTCCGGAAGTGCGACGGTGCTCGGCGGTCCGCCGGAGTGCCAGCAGCGGCCGTTCTGCAAGCCGGGCCTGGAGAAGACCTACGGTCTCTCGGTGGGTTCGTTCTCCTCCCTGGACCAGGGCGGGCCGCTGACCAAGAACGGTCTGCGTGCGGGCAAGATCAGCGTCGGCCTGGTCTTCTCCTCGGACGGTGCCTTCGCCACGAGCTGAGGCTCCCCGCCGGAGTGTCACGGACGCCCCTTCCCCCGTGCGGGGTGGGGGCGTCCGCGCGTCCGGGGACCCCGTTCCCTCCGGTGCGGATCGTCGGTAGGCTGCACTTCCATGCCAGCCCCGGTCACCCCCGACGCCCGGCGTCAATCGCTGCTGCTGACCGTGCTCTTCTGGGGCGGCGTCGCGCTGGCCCCCGTCGCGGCGCTGATCCTCCTGGTGGCTGACGGTAACGGTCCGCTGCGTCTCGCGGCGGTGCTCGCCATCGTGGCGGTGGTGCTGATCGGCCTCTCCATCGCGTTGCGCCCCGACGGTGACGGCGCCTCGGCGCGGGCCGACGAGCTGTTGGACGAGATCGAGGAACTGCGCCGGGAGCTGCGCGCCGAGATCGTGGCCGCCGCGCAGCGTGGCAACCAGGCGTTGGATCAGGCGCAGCGCGCCCAGGAGGGACTCGCCGCGGTCCGTCGCCGCCTCGACGCCACCGGCGCGGCCCTCGCCGGCGGTGCCCCGGCGGCCGAACCGGCGGCTGCCAGCCGTGCCCGCGTGTCGGCCGTCGACCCGGTGGACGAGACCCCGCCCGCCCGCAGCCGGGTCCCGGTTCCCGGCGACGCCCTGGCCGCCCGGGTCCGGGTGCCCTCTGCGGAAGAGGCCGCCGGCCGGGTGCGGGGCCCGGGTCCGGACGAGGCGGCTGGTCGGGTTCGGGTGCCGGCCCCGGACGAGGCCGCCGGTCGGTGGGGTCGCGACGAGCGCGCCGACGAGGAACCGGCGTACCGTCACCGCGCCGCCGCCGACGCGCCCCCCGAGCCAACCGCCGGCGGTGTGTACGGCGGCGAGCGACCCGCGGCCGGGCCCGCCGCCGCTCCCCGCCCCCGCGAGCACGACCGTCCGCGTGAGCACGACCGCCCCCGCGAGCACGACCGTCCGCGTGAGCACGACCGCCCCCGCGAGCACGACCGTTCGGAGCCGGCGCACCGGCCTGTCGGCGTGGTCCGGCACACCGAGACCGTGCACGTCACCACCCGGCACACAGTCGTCGACGGCGGACCGGCCGAGCCGGGCGGACGCTACGGCGGCGGGTACGCCGGCCAGTGGACCCCGCCGGCCCAGGAGTGGACCCGGGGCGGCGGCGCGGAGGGACGTGCCCGGCCAGCCGACCGCTCGTGGGGCGAGCCGCAGAACCCCCGGTCCACGTACGCCGACGACCGTGCCCGCCCAGCAGACGACCGTGCCCGCACCGCCGACGACCGGGAGCGGCCCGCCGACGACCGGTCCTGGGGTCAGCAGCCCGCCGCCCGGGGTGAGTCCGGTTGGAGGAGCGCACGGGACGGCTCGGGCGTCGACCGGAACGGGCCCGACCGCGGCGACGAGGAGCCGGGCTGGAGGGCTCGCCGCGACGAGCCGGAGTGGACCGACCAGCGCGACGTCTACGCCCAGACCGACGAGCCCGCCTGGGGCGGCCGATCGCAGCACGACGACCGTGGCTGGTCGGAGCAGGTTGAGCCCGACCACGCCGGTGCGCCGCAGCCCGGTCCCGACCTGCGCGCGGACGACACCGGCGAGTACTGGTCGCAGCTGCGAACCGGCGACCGGTGGGCGGCTGTCCGGGACGACGAGAACGGCCGTGAGCTGCATGTCGGGGAACGCCGGGCCGAGGTGCACGCCGACGCCACGGGCACCGAGTACCGGATGGCGGACCGCTGGGCGTCCGTCCGCCACGAAGAGGCACGCCACGAAGAGGCACGCCACGAAGAGGCACGCCACGAAGAGGCACGCCACGAGGACCCGCGTCGCCACGAGGAGCGCCGGCCGGCGTTGCCGGTCGGCGGGGTGCCCGTGCCGGACGAGTGGCGTCCGCCGCGCCAGCGCGGCCGCGAGCAGGAACCCGCCCCCGAGCGGGGTGGCCGCCGTCGGGTCGAGGAACGGTACGGCTACCCGCCGCAGGACGACGCGCCCCGCGCCGGCGGCGCCCCGGTCACCGACCGCTGGCGCTGACCGGCGGGCCGACCCCGGTCACTTGTCGATGTCGCCGACCACGAAGAACATCGAGCCGAGGATGGCGATCAGGTCCGGCACGAGGCAGCCGGGCAGCAGGGTGGCCAGCGCCTGCACGTTGGCGTACGACGCGGTGCGCAGCTTCAACCGCCAGGGCGTCTTCTCGCCCCGCGACACCAGGTAGTAACCGTTGATGCCGAGCGGGTTCTCCGTCCAGGCGTACGTGTGCCCCTCCGGCGCCTTGAGCACCTTCGGCAGGCGGGTGTTGATCGGCCCGGTGAGCCGGTCCACCCGGTCGAGGCACTGCTCGGCGAGGTCCAGCGAGACGTACACCTGGTCGAGCAGCACCTCGAAGCGGGCATGGCAGTCCCCGGCGGTCTTGGTCACCACCGGAACGTCCAGCTCGTCGTACGCCAGGTAGGGGTCGTCGCGGCGCAGGTCCAGGTCGAGGCCGGAGGCGCGGGCCACCGGCCCGGACGCGCCAAACGCGGCGGCGTCGGCGGCGGACAGCACGCCCACGCCCACCGTGCGGGCGAGGAAGATCTCGTTACGCCGGATCAGGTGGTCGAGGTCGGGCAGCCGTCGACGGACCTCGCCGATCGCCGCGCGCGCCCGCCCCGTCCAGCCGTACGGGACTTCCTCCTTGAGGCCGCCCACCCGGTTGAACATGTAGTGGATCCGGCCTCCGGAGACCTCCTCCATCACCGCCTGGATGGTCTCCCGTTCCCGGAAGGCGTAGAAGACCGGCGTGATCGCGCCGATCTCCAGCGGGTACGAGCCGAGGAACATCAGGTGGTTGAGCACCCGGTTCAGCTCGGCGAGGGCCATCCGCAGCCAGGTGGCCCGCTCCGGCACCTCCATGCCCATCAGGCGTTCCACCGCGAGCACCACACCCAGCTCGTTCGAGAACGCCGACAGCCAGTCGTGCCGGTTGGCCAGCACGATGATCTGCCGGTAGTCGCGTACCTCGAAGAGCTTCTCCGCGCCCCGGTGCATGTAGCCGACGATCGGTTCGCAGGCGATGACCCGCTCACCGTCGAGGACCAGCTTCAGGCGCAGGACGCCGTGCGTCGAGGGGTGCTGCGGGCCGATGTTGAGCACCATGTCGGTGCCGAGCTGCTGACCGCCGGTGCCGGCGACCAGCCCGGCCCCGGTGCCGACGGTCAGTTCGCGGAGGTCCCCGGCGTCGGTGCTCATGCCCGTCATCGTGCCACGGCCGGCGGTAGCGGGATGCCGACCGGTTGGCGCAGCCACCAGTGCCCCCCGAGCCCGGCCGGGTCGGTCAGCTCGGCCACCGCCGACGCGGCGGCCAGCGCCCGCACGTAGCCGGCCGGGTCGGTGCCGGCCAGGCTGAGCGGCGGTCGCCCACCGTCGGCCCCGAGCGCTCGCAGTGCCTCGGACTGCAAGCTCAGGGAGTACGCGCACCGGGCGACCGCCGCGCCGGCGGAGGCGACCGAGTCCATGGCGACGTGCGCGGTGACATCGCTCGACCCGTCCGGCACCGGAGACACCTGCCGCCCACCCCGGTAACCGGTCAACGTGCCGTCCACCGGTCTGCTGTCGCGCAGGTGTCCGTAGTCGACCGCCACCGCCAACCCTCGCTCGATTTTCCGGACCGCGTCGGCCCATGCTTCGTCCCGTGGTCTGCCGATCTCTGCTCGGTGGGCGCTGTGCGGGGTTTCGGGGCAGCCCGGCCGGCTCCGGGCGGTCAGGCTTGATCCCTCCGCCGGCCGGGCTGCGCCGAAACCCGACCCGCTTGCGCTCGTCGCATCCGACCAGGTCGACCCCAAACCCGGGTTACTGGCCGAGCTGGCCGGGTTCGTGGGACCGGGCCACCAGGTGGTCAGCCAGTCAAGGTCAGCAGCGTCGACCGGCTCACCGAGCGTCTCCACACCGCTCTCGGGTTCGACCAGTACATACCGCCAGCCATCGGTGGTCTTCACCGCCACGTCCAATGGCACGTTGTCCAACCACTCGGTCGCCAGCAGCACACCTGTGATCTCACCGGGGATCTCGGTGGTCCAGCGGATCTCCTTGGGCAGGTTCTCCGGCCGGTCGGCGTACTCGACTGCGGTGAAGCGGACTCGTTCCGCGAGCGACGAGCGGGCGGTGACCGCTGCAGCGTCGTCGGGCGACCGACGGACGGCGACCGCAACTGCCAAGGACGTCAGCAGCTCCCCCCGCCCAGCACCGACGTCGACCACGTCCAGCCGTGGTGGATGGCCGAGAGCGGAGTCCACCTCCACGACAAGGCGCAGCAGCGCGGTGGCGAAGGCGGGGGAGACGTGCACGCTGGTCCGGAAGTGGTCGGCCGGCCCGGCGCTGGCCACGAAGAAGCCGTCCGGCCCGTAGAGGGCCTGGCTCATCGCGTCCCGCCACGGGACCGGCATCAGCTCGTTCGGGATGCAGGAGGCGTCACCGTGCCGACCCTACGGCCACCTGTGCCGGGGGGTGGTGAAGGTTTTCACACATGCTTGTCCCGGTTCGGCGAGCCGGGCGCATACTTGCGATCGACCGGTACCCCTTCTCGAGGACTGGATCGTCGTCATGAGCGCACCGTTGCGCCCGCGCCCGGCCGCCCCACGCGGGCCTGCCGGGTCGTGGGATCGCGCCGACACCGGCGCCCGCGCCACCTCCCGCCCGCTCACCGTCGGCGTCGTCGGCGCAGGCCGCGTCGGGGCCGTCCTGGGAGCGGCGCTCGCCGCCGCCGGGCACCACGTGGTCGCTGTCGCCGGTGACTCCGGGGCCAGCCGCGCCCGTCTCGCTCTGCTGCTGCCCGACGTGCCCCGTCGCCCGGTCACCTCCGTCGCCCGCGCCGCCGCCGACCTGCTGCTGATCGCCGTGCCGGACGACGCGCTGGCCGAGGTGGTCACCGATCTCGCCCAGCGTGGCGCCCTGCGCCCGGGTCAGGTGGTCGCGCACACCTCCGGCGCGCACGGCCTGGCCGTGTTGACGCCGGCCGCCGCGCTCGATGCCCGGCCGCTGGCGCTGCATCCCGCCATGACCTTCACCGGTACGCCGGACGACCTGGCCCGCCTCGACGGCATCTCGTACGGGGTGACGGCCCCGGCCGAGCTGCGCGCGCTGGCCGCCCGGCTCGTCACCGACCTCGGCGGCGTGCCCGAGTGGGTGGCCGAGGCGGACCGCCCGCTGTACCACGCCGCGCTCGCCCACGGCGCGAACCACCTGGTGACCCTGGTGAACGAGGCAACCGACCGGCTGCGGGACGCCGGGGTGGCCCGCCCGGAGAAGGTGCTCGCCCCTCTGCTGCGGGCCGCTCTGGAGAACGCGCTGCGCCTCGGCGACGACGCCCTGACCGGGCCGGTCTCCCGGGGCGACGCGGGCACGGTCGAGCGGCACCTGGCCCGGCTGGCCGCCACCGCGCCGGAGTCGGTCCCCGCCTACCTGGCGCTGGCCCGGCGTACCGCCGATCGGGCGATCGCCGCCGGCCGGCTGCGACCGGTGGACGCGCAGTCGCTGCTCGGCGTGCTCGCCGGGACGGATCGGGAGGTGGCGGCGTGACGCGTGTGGTGCACACCCGTGCCGAGCTGGCCGAGGCCCGGGCCGCGTGGACGGGCACCGTCGGCGTGGTGATGACCATGGGGGCCCTGCACGCCGGGCACGAGACGCTGCTGCGCGCGGCCCGGGCGCAGGCCGGCCACGTGCTGGTGACGATCTTTGTGAATCCGCTGCAGTTCGGGCCGAACGAGGACTTCGACCGCTATCCGCGCACGCTCGACGCGGACCTGGAGGTGTGCCGGCGGGCCGGCGCCGACCTCGTCTTCGCTCCCTCGGTGACCGACATGTATCCGGACGGTCAGCCTCGGGTACGTCTCGACCCGGGTCCGCTGGGCGGGGAGCTGGAGGGCGCGAGCCGCCCAGGCTTCTTCCACGGCGTCCTCACCGTGGTCCTGAAGCTGCTCCAACTCACCCGCCCTGACCTGGCGTTCTTCGGCGAGAAGGACTACCAGCAGCTCACCCTGGTGCGGCGGATGGCCCGGGACCTGGACGTTCCGGTCGAGGTGATCGGCGTACCGACCGTCCGGGAGCCGGACGGGTTGGCGCTGTCCAGTCGCAACCGCTACCTGAGCGAGCCCGAGCGGGCGGCGGCGCTGAGCCTGTCGGCCGCGCTGCGGGCGGGGGCCCGTGCGGCCGACGACGGCCTGGACGCCGGCGAGGTGCTGTCCGCCGCGCACGCCGCGTTCAGCGCCGGTACGCCCGGTGCCCAGCTCGACTACCTGGTACTGACCGATCCCGAACTGGAGCCGGGGCCGGTGTCCGGGACGGCCCGGCTGGTGATCGCCGCCTGGGTGGGCGCCACCCGGCTCATCGACAACGCGGCGATCCACCTCGCCCCCCGCCCCTGACCTCGGTCGTACTCCACCACCACCTTTGCGAAAGGCCAGTCCGATGCTGCGGACCATGCTCAAGTCGAAGATCCACCGTGCCACGGTGACCCAGGCCGACCTGCACTACGTCGGTTCGGTGACGGTGGACGAGGATCTGCTCGACGCCGCCGACCTGCTTCCCGGCGAGCAGGTCGCGATCGTGGACATCACCAACGGCGCCCGGTTGGAGACGTACGTCATCCCGGGTGAGCGGGGCAGCGGCGTGATCGGCATCAACGGTGCCGCCGCGCACCTCGTACACCCCGGTGACCTGGTCATCCTGATCTCGTACGGACAGATGGACGACGCCGAGGCCCGGTCGTACCGGCCACGGGTGGTGCACGTGGACGCCGACAACCGGATGGTCGAGCTGGGCATCGACCCCTCCACGGCGGCGCCGGGCACGGCCGGTGACCCGGTGCCCAATCCGCTCGCGCTGTCCGGAGTCTGATCTCGCGCGACGCGATTCCGGTCTGTCACCGGAAGGTCATTTCCGGTTACCCTGGGCACGCTGGCGGAAGCCGGTAGGTGGCTGGGGGAGGCCGCGATGCGCCGTGCCATGACGACCCTGTTCGCCACTGCCGTCACGGCAGTGTTGCTGGTGGGCTGTGCCGGGTCCGGTGGTCTCGACGGTGACCTGACCGACGACTGGGCGGCGCTGGCGGCGGCCACGGCCTTCACGCCGGCCGCCGGGGTGTGCCAGGCCGCCGACTTCACCGAGGTGGTCACGCTGGCCGCCTACCAGCCGATCGACTGCGCCGGCCCGCACCTGGTGGAGACCGTGCACGTGGGGGCGTTCCCGCCCGAGCGGCCCGCCGCGCCGGCCAACGGCTCGGTGGAGCTGCGCGGCGCGTTCGCCGAGTGCGACACCAGGACCTCCGCGTACGTGGGCGACGACTGGCGGGCCGGGCGACTGCGCCTGTCGGTGGCGCTGCCCTCCGGGCCGGGCTGGGCGGCCGGCTCCCGCTGGTACCGGTGCGACCTGACCGAACTGACCACGGTCGAGGCTGCGGCCACGGTGGTGGTCCGGTCGGGGAGTCTGCGGAACGCGTTGAAGGGGGCCTCCGGGCTGCGGTTGGGCTGCCAGCAGACCCGCTCCGGGGCGGGACGCGGTGTGCAGACGCTGGTTCCGGTGGAGTGCGGTGGTCGGCACGATGCCGAGTTCGTGGGGGTGTGGCGAGCGCCGGACAGGCCGTACCCGGCCAAGGACGCCGACTGGGCGCCGCTCTACACCGGCTGCCGCAGCGTCCTCGGCCGCTACGTGGGTGTGCCCGACGACTCCGACCTGCGGTTCCGCAGTGGTGTGGTGGTGCGTCCGCCGGGTGCGGGGCGTTGGCGGGTCGGTGACCGTGGGGTTCGCTGTTACCTGTGGTTGAGTGACCGTACGGTCACGGCGTCGTTGAAGGGCGCGGGCTCGGCGGGTCTGCCGGTGCGAACGAAGTGAGCCGGTCCGCGCCGGACGAGGTAGCCCAAACCACTCGTTGAGCCCCCGCCTCTCCCGACGAGGATCCTTCGGGTTGACTGGTGGGATGGACCTTCCGACCGTCGACCTGCCGGCCCTGCCCAGACTGCTGGCTGCGCCCGAGCCCGGCTGGGTGGAGACCACCGACGTGATCGTGGTGGGGTCCGGGGTGGCGGGGCTGACCGCCGCGCTGCACCTGCGGGAGGCGGGCCTGCACGTCACGGTCGTCACCAAGGTCAACATCGATGACGGCTCGACCCGGTGGGCGCAGGGCGGCATCGCCGCGGTGCTCGACCCGGCGGACACCCCGGCGGCGCACGCCCGGGACACCGAGATCGCCGGCGTGCGGCTCTGCGACCCGGCGGCCGTTCGGGTCCTCGTCGAGGAGGGGCCTACGCGGCTGCGGGAGCTGATGCGGATCGGCGCCGAGTTCGACCGCCATCCGGACGGCTCGCTGATGCTGACCCGCGAGGGCGGCCACCGGGCGGACCGGATCGTGCACGCCGGCGGCGACGCGACGGGCGCCGAGGTGCAGCGGGCGCTGCACGCTGCGGTGCAACGCGACCCGTGGATCCGGTTGGTCGAGCACGCCCTCGTGCTGGACCTGCTGCGCGCACCCGGCGACGGCCCGGACGGGCTCGGCCCGGCCTGCGGGATCACGCTGCACGTGCTCGGTGAGGGCAGCGAGGACGGCGTGGGCGCGTTGCTGGCCCGGGCGGTGGTGCTGGCCACCGGCGGAATGGGGCAGATCTTCGCGGCCACCACCAACCCGGCGGTCTCCACCGGCGACGGCGTGGCGTTGGCGATGCGGGCCGGCGCGGCGGTGACCGACGTCGAGTTCGTCCAGTTCCACCCGACCGCGCTGATCACCCCCTCCCGTGCCGGGGTGCCCGGCGTCGGGCACGCGCAGCAGCCGCTCGTCTCTGAGGCGCTGCGCGGCGAGGGGGCGTACCTGGTGGACGCCGACGGCAAGCGGTTCATGGTGGGCCAGCACGAGTTGGCCGAGCTGGCCCCCCGGGACGTGGTGGCCAAGGGCATCCACCGGGTGCTGCTGGCCAGCGGCGCGGACCACGTCTTCCTCGACGCCCGGCACCTGGGCGGCGATTTCCTGGCCGGACGGTTTCCGACCATCGTGGCGTCCTGCCTGGCGATCGGCGTGGACCCGGCCACCGATCTGATCCCGGTCGCGCCGGCGGCCCACTACGCCTCCGGTGGGGTCCGCACCGACCTGCGCGGCCGCACGTCGATCCCCGGCCTGTACGCCTGCGGCGAGGTCGCCTGCACGGGCGTGCACGGCGCGAACCGGCTGGCCAGCAACTCACTGCTGGAAGGGCTGGTGTTCTCCCGGCGCATCGCCGACGACATCGCGGCCGGCCTGCCCGAGCAGGCCCAACCGGCGGACGTCGGCGCCTGGCGCGGTGGCGCGGGCTGGGTCGTGCCGGCCGAGGCGACGTCGACGTTGCAGTGGGCGATGACCCGCGGCGCCGGGGTGCTGCGCTCGGCGGCGACGCTGGCCGGGACGGCCGGGACGCTGACCGAGCTGGGTGCCGCCCGGGGTCGACCCCGGACCGCCGACTGGGAGGCGACGAACCTGCTCACGGTGGCGGCGACGCTCGTCGCGGCGGCGTACGCGCGGGACGAGACGCGGGGTTGCCACTGGCGGGAGGACTTCCCGACGGCGGACGAGCGGTGGCGGGGCCACCTCGTCGGTTCGGTCGGGGCGCAGGGCCGGGTGACGCAGCAGTGGGAGGGGAGCAACTGATGACGGAGTCGACGCGGGCGGCGCTGCGAGCAGCCGGACTGGACCCGGAACAGGTACGACGGGTGGTCGAAACCGCGCTGGTCGAGGATCTGGGGCCGGATTTCCTGGACGTCACCAGCGTGGCGACCATCCCGGCCGAGCAGACCGACACCGCGGATTTGATTGCCCGGGCGGACGGCGTGGTGGCCGGGCTGGCGGTGGCCGCCGCCGTGTTCGAGCTGGTGGGCGAGTTGACGGACTTCGGTCGTACCGTGGAGGTGTCCGTGTCGGCCCGCGACGGCGAGCGGGTGGCCCGCGGCGACGTGCTGGCGACGGTGACCGGGCCTACCCGGCTGCTGCTCACGGCCGAGCGGACGGCGCTGAACCTGCTCTGCCGGATGTCCGGGGTGGCCACCCACACCCGGGCCTGGGCGGACGCCCTGGCCGGCACGAAGGCCATGGTGCTGGACACCCGCAAGACGACGCCGGGCCTGCGGGCGTTGGAGAAGTACGCGGTCCGGGCCGGCGGTGGTACCAACAAGCGGATGGGCCTCTACGACGTGGCCATGATCAAGGACAACCACAAGCTGGCGGCCGGGGGCATCACGGCGGCGTACCGGCGGGTTCGGGAGTCGTTCCCGGAGGTGCCGGTGCAGGTCGAGGTGACCACCGTCGCCGAGGCCGTGGAGGCCGTGGAGGCCGGGGCCGACTTCCTGCTCTGCGACAACATGACCACCCAGGTGCTGGCCGAGGCGGTGGCCGCGGTGGGCGACCGGGCGGAGCTGGAGGCGACCGGCGGGCTGACCCTGGAGGTGGCGGCCCGGTACGCGGCCACCGGCGTCGACTTCCTGTCGGTGGGCGCGTTGACCCACTCGTCGCCGATCCTGGACATCGCGCTGGACCTGCGCACCGACTAGTTGTCTAGGCTTCGAGCGTGCTGCTCTGCATCGACATCGGAAACACCAACACCGTGCTGGCGACCTTCGAGGGCGACAAACTGGTGCACTCCTGGCGGATCAAGACCGATGCCCGTTCGACGGCGGACGAGCTGGGCCTGATGTTCCGGGGTCTGCTCGCCGGGGACAACGTCGAGATCACCGGTGTAGCGGCCTGCTCCACGGTGCCGGCCGCGCTGCGCTCGCTGCGGACCATGCTCGGCCGCTACTACGCCGACCTGCCGAGCGTCATCGTCGAGCCGGGCGTGCGCACCGGGGTGCAGTTGGCGATCGACAACCCGAAGGAGGTGGGCGCCGACCGGGTGGTGAACACCCTGGCCGCGTACACGCTCTACGGTGGGCCGTCGATCGTCGTGGACTTCGGCACCACCACCAACTTCGACGTGATCAGCGGTCGCGGCGAATTCCTCGGCGGCGCGTTCGCACCGGGCATCGAGATCTCGTTCGACGCGCTCGCGGCCCGGGCCGCCCAGCTGCGCAAGGTCGAGGCCACCAAGCCCCGCTCGGTGATCGGCAAGAACACAGTGGAGTGCCTCCAGTCCGGCCTGTACTTCGGCTTCGCGGGGCAGGTGGACCGGATCGTCGAGCGGATGACCGAGGAGTTGGGCGAGGTGCGGGCGGTGATCGCCACCGGCGGCCTCGCCTCCCTGGTGATGAACGAATGCCGCAGCATCACCCACCACGAGCCGATGATCACGCTGATCGGCCTGCGGATGGTCTACGAGCGCAACCTCTGACCCGGCCGCCGCCGGGGCCGGCCTCCGTGCGGGCCTCAGCGTCGCCGGGCCCGCAGGACGATCGGCCGGTACGGCAGGTCGACGGTCTCCCGCCCGATCAGCTCGGGATAGCGGGGCCGGAACCGGTCGTAATCGCCCGCTGCGACGCCGAAGGAGAGCGCCTGAGTGTGATCGACCATGACGGGCAGGTCATCCGGTAACAGCCTCCGGAGCGCTTGAGTACGCTCGGGCCTGACCCCCTGTATCTCCCGTGACGAGGAAGCGTGCCGTGAGCGAGCAGAACGCCGTGCCAGTGGACCCCGCCGACGACCTTCCCGAGCAGATGAAGGTCCGCCGGGAGAAGCGGAACCGGATGCTCGCCGACGGCGTCGAGCCCTATCCGGTCGGGTTCCCCCGGACCAGCACGCTGGCCGAGATCCGTACCCGCTACGCCGAGCTGCCCACCGACACCGCCACCGGCGACGAGGTCTCGGTCACCGGCCGGGTGATCTTCGTACGCAACACGGGGAAGCTCTGCTTCGCGACCCTGCGCGACGGCGACGGCACCGAGTTGCAGGCCATGCTCTCCCTCGACCGGGTCGGCCCGGAGCGGCTGGAGGCCTGGAAGCGCCTGGTCGACCTGGGTGACCACGTCGGCGTGACCGGTGAGGTGATCACCAGCCGTCGGGGCGAGTTGTCCGTGCTGGCGCAGCGGTGGGAGATGACCGCCAAGGCGCTGCGACCGCTACCGGTGGCGTACAAGCCGCTCTCCGAGGAGGCACGGGTCCGGCAGCGCTACGTCGACCTGATCGTCCGGCCGCAGGCCCGGCAGATGGTTCGTACCCGTGCGGCGGCGGTACGCAGTCTGCGCGACTCACTGCACGGCCAGGGGTTCATCGAGGTGGAAACTCCGATGCTGCAGCTCCTGCACGGTGGTGCGGCAGCCCGACCGTTCGTGACCCACAGTAATGCGCTGAGCACTGATCTGTATCTGCGAATCGCTCCGGAACTGTTTCTGAAGCGTGCCGTCGTCGGTGGTGTGGACCGCGTCTTCGAGATCAACCGCAACTTCCGTAATGAGGGTGTCGACTCTTCGCACTCGCCGGAGTTCGCGATGCTGGAGACCTACCAGGCGTACGGCGACTACGACACGATGGCCGACTTGACCCGCAATCTCGTGCAACAGGCCGCGATCGCGGTCAGCGGCTCGACGGTGGTGACCCACGCTGACGGGCAGGGGTTCGACCTGGGCGGCGAGTGGCGATCGGTGACCCTGTTCGGGGTCCTTTCCGAGGCACTCGGCGAGGAAGTCACGGTCCGCACCGAACGTTCCCGGCTGGTCGAGTACGCGGACAAGGTGGGATTGGCCGTGGACCCGAAGTGGGGTCCCGGCAAGCTCGCCGAGGAACTGTTCGAGGAACTGGTCGTCCCCGGCCTGCAGGCGCCGACCTTCGTGCGCGACTACCCGGAGGAGACCAGTCCGCTCACCCGGGCACACCGCAGCGAGCCGGGACTGGCCGAGAAGTGGGACCTGTACGTACTCGGCTTCGAGCTGGGCACCGCGTACTCCGAGCTGGTCGACCCCGTGGTGCAGCGGGAACGCCTGGTGGCCCAGGCGCAGCTCGCCGCCCGCGGTGATGACGAGGCGATGCGTCTCGACGAGGACTTTCTCCGGGCCATGGAGTACGGAATGCCTCCGGCCGGGGGTATGGGAATGGGAATCGACCGCCTGTTGATGGCCCTGACCGGCCTCGGAATTCGGGAAACGATCCTCTTCCCGTTGGTCCGCCCGGAGTAGTCGTCCGCCGACTCCCAGCGACTCGTAACGGCATCCTATTGACGGAGTGAGCAGCACGCGGGTTATTGTGCTCTCCTTAGCAGGAGTGCCCTGCTCGAAAGGAATGTGGGACGTGGCCAAGCAGATCATTCACAAGCTGGTCGATGACCTGGACGGCGGGGACGCGGATGAAACCGTCAAGTTCGCGCTCGACGGCGTTCAGTACGAGATCGACCTGTCCGGCGCCAACGCCGCGAAATTGCGCGACGTATTCGCGCCGTACGTCGGGGCCGGCACCAAGGTGGGTCGCGGTGGCGTCGTGATCGGTGGGCGGGCCGCCCGCGGTCGTGGTGGCGCCACCGCCGACCGGGAGCAGAACAAGGCGATCCGGGACTGGGCCAAGAAGGCCGGCAAGGACATCTCGGACCGGGGTCGTATTCCGCAGGAGATCGTCGACGAGTACCACGCCAAGCGCTGATCCGTTCTGCTGACCGGTGGCAGCCGCCACCGCAGGGCGACACCGACGCCGGGCCGGAGCATCCTCCGGGCCGGCGTCGCCGTCTTTTCACCCCGGGCGGGCCGCATCCGGCGGCCGGGGTGGCGGGCGGGAATGTCGTGCGGCCCGGGCGACGTTGTCCACAGGCAGTGGAGAAGTTGTCCACAACCTGTGGATGATCGTCCCAGACCCCCGCTCGGCCTCTCCGGAGGCAGGGAAAGGCTTCCGCGTGGACCACCGGATTTCGCTCTGCGCGTAGCTACAGGGGTACCGGAACACCTCCTGAGCGCGCACGGTTGTGCAAAACGACGTGGAATCGACCCCGACCAGAGAGACACGACCTCAGCTGAGTCGGTCAGCGACGATAGAGTAGGGAGGCACGGACGCCCGTCCTGGACGTTCGTGCACCGGCCCCGCCAAGATCTAGACCATCAAGGCGCACGGCACGTGAGGAGCACGAGGGCATGTTCGAGCGGTTCACCGACCGAGCGCGACGGGTTGTCGTCCTGGCCCAAGAAGAGGCCCGGATGCTCAACCACAACTACATCGGTACGGAGCACATCCTGCTGGGCCTCATCCACGAGGGTGAGGGAGTCGCCGCCAAGGCTCTGGAGAGCCTGGGCATCTCCCTGGAGGGTGTGCGCCAGCAGGTCGAGGAGATCATCGGCCAGGGTCAGCAGGCGCCGAGCGGGCACATCCCGTTCACGCCGCGGGCCAAGAAGGTGCTGGAGCTGTCGCTGCGCGAGGCGCTACAGCTCGGCCACAACTACATCGGCACGGAGCACATCCTGCTCGGGCTGATCCGCGAGGGTGAGGGCGTCGCTGCCCAGGTGCTGGTCAAGCTCGGCGCCGACCTCAACCGGGTCCGCCAGCAGGTGATCCAGCTCCTCTCCGGCTACCAGGGCAAGGAGCCCGCCGCGGCAGGAGCCGCGCCGGGTGAGGCCGCGCCGTCGACCAGCCTCGTGCTGGACCAGTTCGGCCGCAACCTGACCCAGGCCGCCCGCGAGGGCAAGCTCGACCCGGTCATCGGGCGCGAGAAGGAAATCGAGCGGGTCATGCAGGTGCTCTCCCGCCGTACCAAGAACAACCCGGTCCTGATCGGTGAGCCCGGCGTCGGTAAGACCGCCGTGGTGGAGGGGCTTTCCCAGAAGATCATCAAGGGCGAGGTGCCCGAGACTCTGAAGGACAAGCAGCTCTACACGCTCGATCTCGGTGCGCTGGTCGCGGGTTCCCGCTACCGCGGTGACTTCGAGGAGCGCCTCAAGAAGGTGCTCAAGGAGATCCGCACCCGCGGCGACATCATCCTGTTCATCGACGAGATTCACACCCTGGTGGGTGCGGGTGCCGCCGAGGGCGCGATCGACGCCGCGAGTATCCTCAAGCCGATGCTGGCCCGTGGTGAGCTGCAGACCATCGGTGCCACCACGCTCGACGAGTACCGCAAGCACCTGGAGAAGGACGCCGCTCTCGAGCGCCGGTTCCAGCCGATCCAGGTGGGTGAGCCGTCGCTGGCGCACACCATCGAGATCCTCAAGGGCCTGCGTGACCGTTACGAGGCGCACCACCGGGTCTCGATCACCGACGCCGCTCTCGTGGCTGCCGCGACCCTGGCCGACCGGTACATCTCCGACCGCTTCCTGCCGGACAAGGCGATCGACCTGATCGACGAGGCCGGCGCCCGGATGCGGATCCGTCGGATGACCGCGCCGCCAGACCTGCGTGACTTCGACGAGCGCATCGCCCAGGTGCGTCGCGACAAGGAGTCCGCGATCGACGCGCAGGACTTCGAGCGCGCCGCCCAGCTTCGCGACAAGGAGAAGCAGCTCCTCGGTCAGAAGGCGCAGCGGGAGAAGGAGTGGAAGGCCGGTGACCTGGACGTCGTCAGCGAGGTCGACGACGAGCAGATCGCCGAGGTGCTCGGCAACTGGACCGGCATCCCGGTCTACAAGCTGACCGAGGAGGAGACCTCGCGCCTGCTGCGCATGGAGGACGAGCTGCACAAGCGCGTCATCGGCCAGGAGGACGCGGTCAAGGCGGTCTCGAAGGCGATCCGGCGTACCCGGGCCGGCCTGAAGGACCCGAAGCGCCCCTCGGGCTCGTTCATCTTCGCCGGCCCGTCCGGTGTCGGTAAGACCGAGCTGTCGAAGGCGCTCGCCGAGTTCCTCTTCGGCAGCGAGGACGCCCTCATCCAGCTGGACATGTCCGAGTTCCACGACCGTTACACGGTCTCCCGGCTCGTGGGTGCCCCTCCCGGCTACGTCGGCTACGACGAGGGCGGGCAGCTGACCGAGAAGGTGCGCCGTCGGCCGTTCTCGGTGGTCCTCTTCGACGAGATCGAGAAGGCCCACCCGGACGTGTTCAACACGCTCCTGCAGATCCTCGAAGACGGTCGGCTCACCGACGGTCAGGGCCGGATCGTGGACTTCAAGAACACGGTCATCATCCTGACCACCAACCTGGGCACCCGTGACGTCGCCAAGGCGGTGTCGCTGGGCTTCCAGGCCTCTGAGGACTCCGAGTCCAACTACGACCGGATGAAGCAGAAGGTCAACGACGAGCTCAAGCAGCACTTCCGGCCTGAGTTCCTCAACCGGATCGACGACACCATCGTCTTCCACCAGCTGCGCCAGACCGAGATCCTCTCGATCGTGGACATCATGATCCAGCGGATCGAGGGCCAGCTGCGCAACAAGGACATGGGTCTGGAGCTGACCGACAACGCCAAGAAGTACCTGGCTGCGAAGGGCTTCGACCCGGTGCTCGGTGCCCGTCCGCTTCGTCGCACGATCCAGCGCGACATCGAGGACAACCTCTCCGAGCGGATCCTGTTCAACGAGCTGACCCCCGGTCAGATCGTCGTGGTGGACTGCGAGGGCGACCCGAACGACATCGACAAGTCCAAGCTCGTCTTCCACGGCGCGGACAAGCCGGTCGAGGTTCCGGACGCCGTTCCGGCCGACCTCGGTGGCACCGCCGCCGGCACCGCGGCACCGGGCGCCGACGAGTAGCACGACCAGCAGCACAAGGGGCGGGGCTCCGGCGGCGCAAGCCACGGGGGCCCCGCCCCTTTCTGCGCGCCCGCGACGTCGTATCCGCCGACGCCCCACCCGCAACTTCGGGGAAACTGCTGCTTCCCGACGGCCGGAGGCAGCACTATCCCTGATGTTGCGCGGCGGGCCGGCCGAGAGCACCGGCATGATCGCGCAGCATCCTGGATGTAGTGGTATCCGGCGCGGCTGACACCACTACATCCGGGATCGAGCGTGATCTAGCTTCGGGGCGCGGGGCGCGGGGCGCGGGGCGCGGGGCGCGGGGCGCGGGGCGTCGGGGCGCAGGCACGGAGTCAGGTGGTTAGGTCCGCGGTGGGGTTGGACGGGCCGTCGCCGGCCAGCCGGAACGAGTCGGTGCCGACCGGTTCCACCAGCCCGTCCTGCACGAGGCCCGCCAGTGCCCGTGCGCGCTGCACGGCATCGGTCCAGACCTGGTCGAGGCGCTGGTGCGGGACCGGCCCGGTGGTCTCCCGGAGCACACCGAGCAGCAGTCCGCGTACCTGCCGGTCGGTGCCCGCGTACCGCTGGGGGCGGCGGGTCGGGCCGGTCGGTGGTTCCTGCCCGGAGGCCCGCCAGGCGCAGACCGACTCGACCGGGCAGGCCGTGCAGCGCGGTGAGCGGGCAGTGCAGAGCACCGCTCCCAGCTCCATGAAGGCGGCGCTGGCGAGGGCGGCCGCGGCGGACTCCGGCGGCAGCAACTCCTCGGTGGCGACCAGGTCGGCGGGACGGGTGGCCGGTCCGGCGTCCGGCTCACCGGCCACGGCTCGACAGACCACCCGGCGTACGTTCGTGTCGACCACCGGGTGCCGTTGCCCGAACGCGAACGCGGCCACCGCGCGCGCCGTGTACGTGCCCACACCGGGCAGCGCCAGCAACTGTTCCAGCCGGTCGGGCACCTGGCCGCCGTGTCGGTCCACGATGGCCACCGCGCATTCCCGCAGACGGACCGCGCGGCGGGGATAGCCGAGGCGTCCCCACATGCGGATCGCCTCGGCCGGGGTGTCCGCCGCCAGCGCGGCGGGGTCGGGCCAGCGGGTCAGCCAGGCGTGCCAGGCCGGCACCACCCGGACCACCGGCGTCTGCTGGAGCATGACCTCGCTGACCAGGATGGCCCAGGGGCTCACGCCGGGTTTCCGCCACGGCAGGTCACGGGCGTGCTGCTGGAACCATCGGCTGACCAGGGCGGCGAAATCGGGTTGAGTCATGGCGTCGTCGATGATGTCACGCGGTCCGGTCCCGCTGGTTGGGCGGCTCGGGCGGGGTGTCGCGGTGGCGGTGGGCGGATCGGGGAGAATGCGCGGATGAACGAGCTCGCGATCACCGTCATCGGTCGGGACCGGCCGGGCATCGTGGCCGACGTCGCCGAGGTGCTGGCCCGGCTGGGCGCGAACCTCACCGACAGCACGATGACCCGACTGCGGGGGCACTTCGCGATGACCCTCATCTGCACGGGGCCGGCCGCCGCCGAGGTGGAGGCGGCGCTGGTGCCGCTGGCGGCCGAGGGGCAGCTACTGGCGACCGTACGCGCGGTCACGCCCGACGGTGCGGTGGCGCCGGCCGGCGAGCCGTACGTGCTGGCGGTGCACGGGTCGGACCGGATGGGCATCGTGGCGGCGATGACCCGCGTGCTCGTGGACGCCGGCGGCAACGTCACCGACCTGAGCACCCGGCTGGCGGGTTCGCTCTACGTGGTGTTGGCCGAGGTCGAGTTGCCGGCGGGGGTCGTCGAGGCGCTGACCGAACGGCTGCACCGGACGGCCGCCGAGGTGGGGGTCGAGGTCACCCTCCGGCCGGCAGATCCGGACCTGCTGTGAGCGACGGGCAGGGTGGGCCGTACGACGGTCTGGGGGGTTGGACGCCGGAGTCGCTTGCTGTGGCGGGCGAGGTGCGGGCGGTCGTGTCGGCCCCGCACCCGGTGCTGAGCCGGGCCGGAGGCGACGTCGACCCGACCGCCGAGGAGACCGTCCGGTTGGCCGCCGACCTGGTCGCCACGATGCGGGTCTCGCCGGGCTGCGTGGGCCTGGCGGCGCCGCAGGTCGGCGTGGGCGCCCGGGTCTTCGCCGTCGACGTGACAGGCCATCCGAAGGCGGTCACCGTGCACGGCACCTTCGTGCTCTGCAACGCCCGGGTGGTCGAGGCGACCCGATGGAAGCCGGGCCGGGAGGGGTGCATGTCCGTGCCGGACCTGACCGGGGACGTGAAGCGGGCCAGTCGACTGGTGGTGGAGGGCGACCTGCCGGGTACGGGCGCGCTCGTCCGGTTGGTGACGGACGGCTTCGAGGCGCGGGCGTTGCAGCACGAGATCGACCACTGCGAGGGGCAGCTCTTCCTGGATCGGGTGGCCGGTGCGCACGCCGTCTACCAGCGCAAGGTCTACCTCTGACCGGGTGGGCGGACGCTGGTTCGTTCGTCCTCAATGGAGCTTTGTCGCGCCGTCCCGGTGGCGCTCCGGCGCGTCGTGACCCACGCGTGGGTGCGGCGCGACTACGGTGGGGGCATCATGCGTCTGACGGTCGGCCCCCTGCCACCCGCCGTGTACTGGCGGCGTCGCGCCGTCGTACTCGGAGCGGGGCTTCTCTTCCTGATTGTCCTGCTCTACTCCTGCACCGGCCCGGGTCGCTCCGGCGGGCAGACGGGGGCGGGGGCGACGTCGACTCCGACGTCGAGCCCGGGGCCGAGTGGGTCAATGCTGACCCCGCAGACCGGGGCGCCGCCGGCATCCGGCTCCGCGGAGCCGAATGCCACGGACCGGTCCGCCGATCCGAATGCCTCGAATGCGAATGGCACGGGTCCGAGTCCCGAGGTCACCAGCAACGACCCGCCACCGAGCTCGGCCGCCGGGTCGGTCGACGACGGCACCTGCACCGACGCGGAGATCAGCGTGACGTCGGTGGCGCGGCCCAGTTCGGTACAGCGTGGCGCGGTGGTGGACCTGCAACTGAAGATCAAGAACACCTCGGACCGTACGTGCAGCCGCAACGTCGGCGCCGACCTCCAGGAGATCTTCATCAAGGCCGGCGCCGAGAAGGTGTGGTCCTCCGACACCTGCGGCAAGGTCCAGGGCTCGGACGTGCAGTCGTTCACGCCCGGATTCGAGCGCTCCTACCAGCTGGGCTGGAACGGGCGGGACACCACGCGCTGCGATGGCGCGGGGCTGGCCGCCGGCCCGTTCGCGCCGGCCGGCACGTACCAGGTGTTCGCACGGGTCGGCACCAAGTACAGCGCACCCGCGAAGATCACCATCACCGGCTGAGCCGGATCAGACGTACCGCTCCAGGATGGAAGCCTCCGCGAGCCGGGACAGGCCCTCGCGGACGCCCCGGGCGCGGGCGTCGCCCACTCCCTCGACGGCCTGGAGGTCCTCGACGGTCGCGCCCAGCAGGCGCTGGAGGCTGCCGAAGTGCAGCACGAGACGGTCGACCACGGCCACCGGCAGGCGCGGCACCTTGGCCAGCAGCCGGAAGCCACGCGGGCTGACGGCGGCGTCCAGCGCGTCCGACGCGGCCGGATAGCCGATCGCCTTGGCGACCGACACCAGGTCGATCAGCTCGGTGGCACCGAGCAGATCAAGCTCGACCAGCGCCTCGTCCAGCGTGCGCGACTTGCGGCCGACGGGCAGGTAGTCCCGGATGACCAGCGTGCGGTCGGCGTCGACGCCGGCCATCAGCTCGTCGAGTTGAAGGGCGAGCAGTCGACCGTCGGTGCCCAGCTCGACGACGTAACCGGCGATTTCGTCGGCGATCCGCCGGACCATCTCCAGCCGCTGCACCACCGCCACCGCGTCCCGCACGGTGACCAGGTCTTCGATCTCGAGCGCGGAGAGTGTGCCGGAGACCTCGTCCAGCCGGAGCTTGTACCGCTCGAGGGTGGCCAGCGCCTGGTTGGCACGGGAGAGGATCGCCGCCGAGTCGTCGAGGACGTGCCGCTGACCGTTGACGTAGAGGCTGATGATCCGCATTGACTGGCTGACCGAGATCACCGGGTAGCCGGTCTGCCGGGCGACCCGCTCGGCGCTGCGGTGCCGGGTGCCCGACTCCTCCGTCGGAATGGACGGGTCGGGCATCAGGTGCACGGCGGCCCGGACGATGCGGGTGCCGTCGCTGGACAGCACCACGGCGCCGTCCATCTTGCACAGCTCCCGGACCCGGGTCGCGGAGAACTCGACGTCCAGCGGGAAGCCGCCGGTGCAGAGACCCTCGACGACCTTGTCGTAGCCGAGCACGATGAGCGCGCCGGTGCGACCCCGCAGGATGCGCTCCAACCCGTCGCGCAACGCGGTGCCGGGCGCCATCAGGGCGAGGTTCGCCCGCAGCGGATCGCCGGCGCCCCCGGCAGCGGTGGTCACGCTCACGCTGATCGGGCGGGCCGGCGAGCCCACGGCGCCGGTGCGGGCCTGGGGCGGCGCTCCGGCAGGCTTGGTGGTATCGCGGTCGATCGGCACGGGCACAGTCTACGGACTGCCGTGCGGTGGGTGCTGTCGTGGTTACTGTGATGTGTCACGATGCCGCCCTTCGAACCGTTCCCACTTGCGCCGATGCTGTCCGGTATCGCCGTTGGCGTCGGCACGCTGAGTCACTCGGCGGACGCGCGGGCCGCGTGGTGCAGGGCCGAACGGACATCAGTGACCTCGGTCACCCGCATCTGCTCGGGACCGGCGCCGGTGCTGGTCGGGCCGCAACCGGACGGAACGAGCGCCACCTTGAAACCCAGGCGGGCGGCCTCGGCCAGTCGGCGTGGCACCGCCCCGACCCGGCGGACCTCGCCGGTCAGCCCCACCTCGCCGATCGCCACGAGGTGCGGCGCGATCGCCAGGTTGAGCCCACCGGAGGCGACCGCCAGCGCGACGGCCAGATCGGCGGCCGGCTCCACCACCCGGATGCCGCCCACGGTGGCCGCGAACACCTCCCGGTCGTGCAGGGTCAACCGTTCGGTGCGCCGTTGCAGGACCGCGAGCACCATGGCCAGGCGGGCCGAGTCGAGGCCCGAGACCGTACGGCGGGGGGAGCCGGCCACCGTCGCGCCGATCAAGGCCTGCACCTCGGTGACCAGAGCCCGCCGTCCCTCCATCGCCACGGTCACGCAGGTGCCGGGCACCGGTTCCGAGTAGCGGGTGAGGAACAGCCCGGACGGGTCGGCCAGGCTACTGATGCCGCCCTCGTGCATCTCGAAGCAGCCGACCTCGTCGGCCGCCCCGAACCGGTTCTTGACGCCGCGCACGAGCCGCAGCGAGGAGTGCTTGTCGCCCTCGAAGTGCAGCACCACGTCGACCAGGTGCTCCAGCACGCGGGGCCCGGCCACCTGGCCGTCCTTGGTGACGTGCCCGACCAGCACGGTGGCGATGCCCCGCTCCTTGGCGACCGACACCAGTGCGGCGGTGACCGCGCGTACCTGGGTCACGCCGCCGGGCACACCCTCGGTGCCGGTGGTCGAGATGGTCTGCACCGAGTCGAGAACCAGCAGGCCCGGCTTGACGGCGTCGAGGTGCCCGAGCACCGACGCCAGGTCGCTCTCGGCCGCCAGGTAGAGCTGGTCGTGCAGGGTGCCCATCCGCTCGGCGCGCAGCCGGACCTGACTCACCGACTCCTCCCCGCTGACCACCAGGGAAGGGCTGCCGGCACCCACCGCCCACTGCTGCGCCACGTCCAGCAGGAGGGTCGACTTGCCCACGCCGGGCTCGCCGGCGAGCAGCACGACCGCGCCAGGCACCAGGCCACCGCCGAGCACGCGGTCCAGCTCGCTCACGCCGGTCGGTCGGGCACGGGCCGGAGCGGCGCTGATGGTGGCGATCGGCCGCGCCGGCTCGGCCGGCAGCCGTGAACTGACCACCCGACCGGAGACGGTCGGCCCGGTCACCGTCGATTCCACCACCGAGCCCCACTCGCCGCACTCCGGGCAGCGACCCACCCACTTGGGCGGCTGGTGCCCACAGGCGTCGCACTCGTACGCCGGGCGCGGCTCGCGGGTGGCGGACCGGGCACGGGGGGCACCGGCCGTGCCGCCACGGCCAGAGGTCGATCGGGAGGTGGTCACATCAGGACGCTAGCCCTCCCGTACGACGAAAACACCCCGGCGTGGTGGTTCCCACGCCGGGGTGTTTCGGTACTGAAGGATCGGGGTCAGTCGTGGGTGGTGCCGCCCTCGTCGCCCTCGTAGCCGCCCTCGCGCTCGATGATCGGCGAGGCGGGGGCCGCCGGGGTGAGCGGCACCGCGATCGGCGCCGGACCGGTGACCGTGTTGCCGTTGCCGAAGTCGAAGGTCACGACGACGCTCTGGCCGGAGCGCAGCGCCTCGGTCAGACCGACCAACCGCAGCTGCGAGGTGGCCTCCGAGTTGAGCTGGAGGTAGCTCAGCGGGGCCAGTTCGATGCGGGCGGGCTGCCCCGGCGCGGCAGCGCTCGCCGAACCCGACGCCCGCGCCGACTCCGGGGCGGACGGCGTCGCCGACGACGAACCGGTCTCCGACGGGGTCGCCGACGGGCTGGCCGAGCCGGACTCGCGGGTCGACGGGGTGGCCGAGCCCGACGGGCTGGCGGAGGCCGACTCCGGGGCGGACGGCGTCGGGCTCGCCGACCCACCCGAGATCAGCACCTCGCGGGCGCTCTGGGTGGTGACGGTGACCGTCACGGTGCTCTTCGAGTCGTTGTAGATCACGGCGTTGAGCGGGGCGTCCTGGCCGGCCCGGTAACCCTCGGTGCCGGGGTAGGTGACCAGCAGACCACGCACCGAGTAGGCGCCGTTGGGGGTCGTGAGGTTGACGCCCTGGACCGACGGCTCCTTCAAAGCCGTCTCGGCGACCTGACCGGCGCCGCATCCGGACGCGAGCAGGCTGGTAGCCGCCGCCATCCCGGCCAGCAGCAGGGCCGCCCGCCGGGATCCCCTGATCGAGCGCGTCACGTCGGTCCTCCTCGTTGCGATCCCCACCCGGCCGCACGCCGGGCACGGTGGCCATACCCGCGCAGACCGCGCTCCAGGGTAGTTGGAGCTGATCGAGGCCCGCACGGGGACCCGGCAATGCCACCTCCCCGGGTGCCCGTCACACCACCCGACCGCTCGCCACCAGCAGAACGACGTCGATGAGAGCCACCAGCATCACCGCCCGGAAGGCAGCCACCGGCCGCCGGCCCGCCCGGGCCACCGAGCGTTCGGCGTACCAGCTCAGAGGTGGCACGACCGCGGCCGTGGCGACCGCCGCGAGCCCGAGGGCCGACGGCGGCCCGGGCGGCCCCAGGACCAGGACGGCGGTCGCGGCGAGGAGCAGCCCCGCTGCGGCCGCCCGGCTACCCGCCGCGCCGAAGCGGTGCGGCAGGCCGCGTACACCGGTCCGGGCATCGTCGGCGAGGTCGGGCAGCACGTTGGCGAAGTGCGCGCCGGCCCCGAGGCAGGCCGCCGCCGTCAGGAGCCAGACCGGTGGAGTCGGCTCGCCGGGGAGCGCCAGCACCACGAAGCCGGGCAGCGCGCCGAAGGACACGGCGTACGGCAGGACCGAGAAGGCGGTGGCCTTGAGCGGCCAGTCGTAGAGCAGCGCGGAGACCAGGGCGACCGTGAGCCAGAGCGCCGCCCGGGGGTTCGTGGTCAGCGCCAGCAGCGGGCACGCCAGCGCGGCGGCCGCGGCGGCCCAGGCCGTGACGCGCCGGCCCACCGCGCCAGCGGCGACCGGCTTGTCGGTACGCCCCACAGTGGCGTCCCGCTCGGCGTCCAACGCGTCGTTGGTCCAGCCGACCGCGAGCTGGCTGGCGAGTACGGCCAGCACCACCGAGACGATTCCTACCGGCCGGTGCCCCACTCCCCAGGCCAGCAGACCAGACACTGTGGTCACCGCGGCGGCCGGTTCTGGATGGCTCGCTCTGACCAGCCCTAACACCCTCGACGACATAAGGGAAGTCTGGTCGTTACCGAGCAGTCGTGCCACGCTCGGTGCCATGCGAGACGTGGCCGCTGCCGCGGCGTCCACCGCTGAGCGGGTGCTGCCGCGCAACGACCCGCGCCAGTACGACGACCTGGCCGGCGAGTGGTGGCGACCGGATGGCGCGTTCGCGATGCTGCACTGGCTGGCCGAGGCCCGCGCGGCGCTCGTGCCGCCGGCGAGGAGTCCGGACGCGGTCCTGGTCGATCTGGGCTGCGGCGCCGGTCTGCTCGCGCCGCACCTCGCCGGCAAGGGGTACCGGCACATCGGGGTGGACCTGACCCGTTCGGCGCTCCTCCAGGCCGCCGAGCACGGCGTACGCGTGGTCCAGGGCGACGCCACGGCGGTGCCGCTGCCCGACGGGTGCGCCGACGTGGTCTCCGCCGGTGAGCTGCTGGAACATGTGCCGGACTGGCCGCGCGCGGTGGCCGAGGCGTGCCGCCTGCTGCGCCCGGGCGGGCTGCTGGTGCTGGACACGCTGAACGACACGGCGCTGGCCCGGCTGGTCGCGGTGCGGATCGCCGAACGGCTGCCCACGGTGCCCCGCGGCATCCACGATCCACGGTTGTTCGTGGACGCACGGGCGCTGGTGGCCGAGTGCGCCCGGCACGGTGTCGAGCTGCGCCTGCGCGGGATCCGACCGCAGGTCGGGGGGATGCTCGCCTGGTTGGTGCGGCGCGCCCGCGCCGCGCGGACGCCGGGTGTGCCGTCGACGGGCCGTGTGCCACGCATCGTGCCGACCCGGTCCACCGCCGTGCTGTACCAGGGCCAGGGGGTCCGCAGAGGATAGTCGGCCCGTGGCGGGGGTATGGGACGCCGAGGAAGGAGCGATATGACGGTGCACGCGCTTGAGGCGGCCCGCCGTTTGACGCCGCGGTTCGCCGCGCGAGCGGCGGAGCACGACCGGGACGGCTCCTTTCCGGTCGAGGACTTCCGTGACCTGCGGGAGGCCGGCCTCTTCGGGTTGATGGTCCCCCGCGCGCTGGGTGGTCAGGGCGCGAGCTTCGCGGAGTACACCGCGGTGGCCACCGAGCTGGCCCGGGGCAACGGCGCGACGGCGCTGGTGTTCAACATGCACGCCTCGGTGACCGGCGCGCTGGGCGCGGTCACCGAGGAGCTGGCCGAGGCCCTCGGTGTGCCGGACGAGGCGCTTGTCGCCCGGGACCGGTTGCTCACCGCGGTGGCCCAGGGCTCCTGGTACGGCGTGGCGATGAGCGAGCGCGGCACCGGTGCCCGGCTCTCGCAGTTGAGCACGGTCTACGAGCAGACCGACGGCGGTTGGCACCTCAAGGGCAGCAAGACCTTCTGCTCCGGGGCCGGACACGCCGACGGCTACCTGGTGGCCGCGTGCAGCTCCACCGACCAGTCCGTGGTGTCGCAGTTCCTGGTGCCGGCCGGTGGCGGTCTGACCGTCGAGCCGACCTGGGACGCCCTCGGCATGCGCGCCACTTCGTCGCACGACCTGCACCTGGACGTCACCGTGCCGGGTGACCGGCTGCTCGGCGGGGTCGAGGGGTTGGCGCTCGTGGTCGCCCAGCTGATGCCGCACTGGTTGGTGGCCAGCTACGCGGCCGTCTACGTGGGCGTGGCCCGGGCGGCCATCGATGCGGCGGCCGAGCACCTCAACGCCCGCAACCTGACCGGCCTGCCGGCGGTGCGCTCGCGGCTGGGCCGGGCGGACGCGGCGACGGCCGCGGCCGAGCTGGCGGTGGCCGAGGCTGCCCGCCGGGTGGACGACGCGCCGGGTGACGCGGAGACCAACCGTTGGGTGTGGCGGGCGAAGCTGCTGGCCGGGACCACGGCCGCCGAGGTGGCGGCGTCGATGCTGGAGGCGGCGGGTACGTCGGCGACCCGGCGTGGTCATCCGTTGGAGCGGCTCTACCGGGATGCCCGGTGCGGTTCACTGCACCCGGCCACCTCGGACGTCTGCGCCGACTGGCTGGGCATCGCCGCGCTGGGCGGGGACCCGGACCGCGACGGATCGGCACCGCGTTGGTGAGCCGGTGTCGCGGGACACGCACGGGGAAGGAGCCGGCCGCGGTGGCCGGTGGGACGGCCAGGGGGAGGACAGCGTCTGACGAGAGGTGGGGATCGTGTCCGTACCAGTGATCGCGGGGCTCGGGACAGCGCAGCCGCCGTCCGCTTCGCAGGACGAGTTGTGGGAGGGCTTCTTCGCCAAGCACTTCTCCGGCAGCACCCGGGCGTTGGCCGAGCGGATCTTCACGAACTCGGGGGTGACCCGACGTCAGGCCGCGGTCAACCCGCTGCTCGAGGATGTCTCGGACTGGCCGACCGAGCGCCGGATGCGTCGCTACCAGGTGGAGGCGCTGCCGCTGGGCAAGGAGGCGGTGGGGCGGGCGCTGACCGCCGCCGGTCTGGACGCCAGCGACATCGGGATGTTCATCGTCTGTTCCTGCACCGGGTACGCCACCCCGGGGCTGGACATCCTGCTCGCCCGCGACCTGGGCATGGCAGCGGACACCCAGCGCATGTTCGTCGGCCACATGGGTTGCTACGCGGCGCTTCCCGGGTTGGGCGCGGCGAGTGACTTCGTGACCGCCCGGGGCCGGCCCGCGTTGCTGCTCTGCGCGGAGCTGACCAGTCTGCACATCCAGCCGTCCACGGCCCGGGTGGACACCCAGCAGATCATCTCGCACGCACTCTTCTCGGACGCCGCCGTCGCCGCCGTGGTGGTGCCCGGCGGCCGGGGGTACGCGTTGCGCGAGGTCGCGTCGGTCACCGACACCTCGACCGCCGACCACATGACCTGGGACGTCACCGACGCGGGATTCCGGATGGGGCTGTCGTCGAAGGTCCCTCAGGTTCTCTCCCGGCACGTTCGCGGTCTGGTCGACGACCTGCTGGCCCGGTACGGCGGCACCAGCTCCGACGTGGACGGCTGGGCCGTGCACCCGGGCGGGCCGCGGATCCTCAACGTGGTTGAGCGGGAATTGGCCCTGCCGCCGCAGGCGTTGGCCGCGTCCCGCGCGACCCTCGACGAGCACGGCAACTGCTCCTCGCCGACGGTTCTGTTGATCCTGGACCGGTTGAGTCGTTCGACTCCGCCGCCCCGACGGGTCGTCATGCTGGCGTTCGGCCCGGGCCTCACCCTGTACGCCGTCCTGCTCGATCGACAGGAGTGATCGTCCGCGACCCTCGACCGGTACGCTCCTCGCATGGATGCGGGGGCGGATGACCGGTTGCGTTCGGCGGTGCTGGTCGGTGTGGCCCTGGCCGCGCTCGCGGTGGGGGGCTGGTGGTGGCGTGCGGCCGCTCCCGCCCCGGCGGCCGGGCCAGTGAGCCCGCCGGTGGTCGCGCCCAGCGTCAGCACCGAGTTGGAACGTTCCCTGGCCCGTCTCGCGCCCGAGGAACGGGTGACGGTGCGGGTTGATCCGCAGACGGGTGAGGCCGTCCGGGTGCGCAGCGACCCGCGGGTCGTGATCGACCCGGAGACGGGTGCGATCGCCGACATCGAGGACGGCGTGGGGGTTCTCGTCCCCGGGAGCGACCTGCCCCTGTTCCGCGAGACGATCTGGAGGGAGCAGCGGGAGCTGGCACCGGGCGAGGAGCGGACCCGGCAGGCGTCCGACGACGGCGCTCGCTATCTGCTCCAGTACCGCTGCACCCGGCCGGGCACGCTGGCGGTGACGAGCACCGGGGCGGCGATCGCCGGTCCACCGCGCATCGACTGCGACGGCACGCT
The DNA here is from genome assembly GCF_049841675.1 of Micromonospora sp. DT4. NCBI lineage: Bacteria > Bacillati > Actinomycetota > Actinomycetes > Micromonosporales > Micromonosporaceae > Micromonospora > Micromonospora sp. DT4. The sequence goes on along the minus strand of NZ_JBNCKT010000007.1, from coordinate 14,824 downwards.
CGCCTCTGCCGAGGTGCTGCCGGGAGGTGGGCTCTTCCGGGTGTCGCTGTCGGCCGTCGGCGACTGGCCCATCGACGTCCAGGCGCAGCTCGTCGCGCTGCCCCCGTCGTAGGCGCTCAGCGGGCCAGGGCGGTCAGATCGTCCTGGTACGCGTCGACGGGCCCGACGCCGGGCAGTACGCGCGTCACCACGCCGCTGTGATCGACCAGCAGCGCGTTGGCGGCGCCGGGGCCCAGGAACGAGCGCAGTCCGCCGGCGGGGTCGGCCAGCGCGCGGACGCCGTCGAGCGGCGGTGCGGTGGCGACGGCCCGGCCTTCGGTCACGGTGACCACCGTGACGCCGGCGGGCGCCGCCGCCACGGCCTCGGTGACGACGTCCGGGCAGCCGCAGTCGTCCACGAGGATGATCATGGCGGGGAGCAGGCCGCGCAGCGGCACGGGCGCCTGCCTGGCGTCGACCAGGTCCAGCGCGGGCAGCGCCTGGCCGGTGAGGGACACGGGTGGCGTGGAGGGAGCCGGGGTGGGTCGGTCGGTGCCCCGGCCGGCGCGCGGCCAGGTGACGGCGAGCAGGCCGGTCAGAGTGGTGAGCACCGCCACCAGCAGGACGAGCAGCGGCAGGGCGAGCGCCCGGCGTCCGGCGTACCGGCCGGTGGCCCGGCGCAGCTCACGGCGCACCTGGGCGGCTTCGCTGGCAAGGGCTGAGGCGTCGTCGGGAACGACGATGCGGCCCCACTCGGGCGGTAGGTCGGGCAGGCCGTCGGGTGGCCCGTGGCCCTCTGCGTCCGGCTTGCCCATCGGACCCCCCAGGAAGCGTCTCGAGAGCGGAGTGTGGCTCGGACTCCAGGGTCCCGCACGGGGGGCGCCTCCCGCTACATCTGGGCGCGGTCCCGCACGCCGGGATACCATGGGAGGAGCGCATAGCCCTTGATCTAGACGTTCTGCTCACCCGCATCGGGAAGTCATCCGATCGTCACGGAGCGTGTTCGAACCATCGGTTTGACCGCCTGTCAAGCTGAAGCAAGACCTCTCACAGGGCCCCTGAGCTGCGCCAACGGTCAGGACATCGGTGAGACATCGTTGCCTGAGCGTGTTACCCTAGACACAGCGAAAGGGGTTTCGAACCTATGGTTTTCAGTGTCGGCGAGACCGTTGTTTACCCCCACCACGGGGCCGCACTCATCGAGGCAATCGAGACTCGGGTCATCAAGGGCGAGCCCAAGCAATACCTCGTCCTGAGGGTCGCGCAGGGTGACCTGACGGTCCGGGTGCCGGCTGAGAACGCCGAGATCGTGGGCGTTCGCGAGGTGGTCGGCGAAGAGGGCCTCGGTAAGGTCTTCGACGTTCTCCGGGCTCCGCACACCGAGGAGCCGACCAACTGGTCGCGGCGTTACAAGGCCAACCTGGAAAAGCTGGCCTCCGGCAACCCGCTGAAGGTCGCCGAGGTCGTGCGTGACCTGTGGCGCCGGGAGCGGGAGCGGGGCCTCTCCGCAGGCGAGAAGCGGATGCTGGCCAAGGCCCGCGACATTCTCGTCGGCGAGGTCGCGCTGGCTGAGAAGAGCACCAAGGACGAGGCGGAGACGCTGCTCGACAAGGTCCTCACCGAGGCCTAGTCCGCACAGCATCGTCGTACCCACTTCGTAGCGAAGAAACCACCGAGGACCGCGACGTGACCGCGCAGCTCAACCCGCGCGGTGACGTCGCGGTCCTCGTGCCTGCGGCGGGTGCCGGCGTACGGCTCGGTCCCGGCCGACCCAAGGCGTTGCGCCTGCTCGCCGGCGAACCGCTGCTGGTGCACGCGGTGCGCCGGCTCGCCGCCGCCGCATCGGTCCACACGATCGTGGTGGCCGCACCCGCGGCCGAGGTGGCGGGTGTCCGCGAGCTGCTGGCCCCGGTGGCACCGGTGACCGTGGTGGCCGGTGGCGCCGAACGGCAGGCCTCGGTCGCCGCCGCGCTCGCCGCCGTGCCGGCCGGCCCGACGATCGTCCTGGTACACGACGCCGCTCGCGCGCTGACCCCACCCGAGCTGGTCGAATCGGTCGCCGCCGCAGTCCGGAACGGCCAGGCCGCGGTGATTCCGGTCCTGCCGGTCGTCGACACGATCAAGGAAGTCGGTGCCGGCGAGGTGGTGCTGGGCACCGTCGACCGATCCGCCCTGCGTGCGGTGCAGACCCCGCAGGGCTTCCGCCGGTCGGTGCTGACCGCCGCGCACGCCGCCGCAGGTGATCCACTCACGGACGACGCCGGCCTGGTCGAGAAGCAGGGCATTGCGGTGACCTGTGTGCCCGGCTCGGAGTATGCGCTGAAGATCACCCGCCCGTTCGACCTGACTCTGGCAGAGCATCTGCTCGCCGCCGGCGGCTGACGCGTCGTGGCTCAGATATCACTCGTCGTGGTGGTCCGTCGGAGTCTGTCGCGGACGACGTAACGCTGGCCCTGGGTGAAGGCGCTCCCTCTGTCCCTCGCTAGGTGGGGAACCGGCTTTCGTAGGGTGAGGTGGCCTTCCGCCCCCGGGCTCAGTCAAACCGAAGACCTGATAACGCCCGTCGGTCCAGCAGGTTTACCCAGAACCCGAAGCTCAGGCCGGCGATGACCTGATCGCGCTTCTCCTTGCTGCTGTTCTCGCTGCGCAACCGGTTGCGGACCTGCTAGACGCTCTGGTCGATGCTGTCCTGGACGGCCTTGTTGGCGCTGATCGGCAACAGGAACCAGGGAATCCCCGCTCGGCCTCGTCGAAATGCCTCTGCATCGCTATATCGATGGCATTTCGGACGACGACTTCGACGTAATGGAACGCCTCGAAGGACGCGGCGGACAACGCGACATTCCACTCGTAGAGCTCGCATGCCTTGCTGTGATCACCGCCGGCCGCATCGGAGGTGGGAGCCGAAGCGGCCGGGGGAGACCCACTGGGGCATGGTCTGCGGGAAGGGGTGCTGCGCCATTGTCAAATGATAGGGAGAATTGTGCCCGCGAGCGGTGGCTACACGACGTGTCCCCAAAAGATTAGAACCCCAGGCGCGTGCAATAGGCAGAGGCAACCTGGGGCGTTCGCGCCCAAGATGCCCCCGGTGTGATCGGATGTCAAGACCACTCGAGCGCGGAGTGGGGCGCAAGCTGTTCGTGGTGACGCGTAACCTCGGATCATGATCGTTCCTCGGGTGGCCATCGGCACCGATGTGCACGCGTTCGAGCCCGGACGGCCCTGCTGGGTGGCCGGCCTGCTCTGGCCCGACCAGGACGGTCTGGCCGGGCACTCGGACGCCGACGTCGTCGCCCACGCCGCCTGCAACGCGCTGCTCTCCGCCGCCGGTCTCGGCGACCTCGGCTCCGCTTTCGGGGTGGGCCAGCCGGAGTGGGCCGGGGCGTCCGGAGTGGCGCTGCTGACCGAGACGGCCCGCCGGGTGCGGGCTGCCGGCCTGGAGATCGGCAACGTGTCCGTGCAGGTCATCGGCAACCGGCCCAAGATCGGTCGCCGTCGGGAAGAGGCCCAGCGGGTGCTTACCGAGGCCGTCGGCGCACCCGTGACCGTCTCCGCCGCGACCACCGACGGGCTCGGTTTCGCCGGCCGTGCGGAAGGTCTGGCAGGCGTCGCGGTGGCCCTGGTGTACGACGCGCCGGCCGCCTAGGCTCGCCGCGATGTCCACCGACCCCGCCCCGGACCGGTTCGCCGCCGACGGCTACCTCGAACGCGCTCAGCTCCTCGCCGAGCTGGGCCGCCACGACGAGGCGGCCGGCGAGTTGACCGAGGGGCTCGCGCTGAAGCCCGCTGACCCGCAAGCCCTCACCATGCTGGCCCGGGTGCATCTCGCCGCCGACCGGCCGGTCGACGCGCTCGGCGCCGCCGACTCGGCCGTGGCCGCCGCACCGGATGCTCTGCCGGCGCTCGCCGTGCGGGCCATGGCGCTGGCCGACCTGGGGCGGTACGCCGACTCGGCGGCCGTCGCCGACCGGCTGCTGGCGCTCGGGCCGACCGACGCGTACGCCCAGCGCAGCGCTGCGGCGATCCTGGCCGACGCGCGCAACGGCCAGCCGGCGCTGAACGCGGCCTGGCGCGGGGTGGAGCTGGCCCCCCAGGAGCCGCAGGCGCATCTGGTGCTCAGCCTGGTCGCGGCTCGGCTGGAGCTGTTCGACCTGACCGAGCGGGCCTACCGGGAGGCGCTGCGGCTCGACCCCCGTCTCACCGAGGCCCGGCACGACGTCGGCGTCCTGCGCCTGGAGCAGCGCCGCTGGTCGGCGGCTCTGGAGGAGGTGGCGGAGACGGTGACTCTCGGCCCGAGTCGGATCGACTCTCCCCGCACCCTCGCGTACGGCCTGCACCGCCTGGTGCTCTACGGCGCGGGCTGGTCACTGGTCGCCGCGGTGGTGGTCGCGTTCGCGGCGTCGACGAGCGACGGGTTCTCCCGGGTTCTGGCGGTGCTCGCCGCGCTGACCGGCGGTGTCGTGGTGTGGCAGCTCGCGGCTCGGCTACCGGGGTTCACCCGGACCGTCCTGCCCGCCATGCTGCACGCCGACCGGACGATGGCCCTGGCGATCTACGCGGTGGCCGCCGCGCCGCTGCTGCTGCTCGTGTACGCGGTGGTCGGTTCGCCGTGGCCGCTGGTGCTGGCGATCGTCGCCACCGCGATAGCCGAGTTCGCCATCTTCAGCAGAACAGTCTTCCGCTAGCCGCGACGTGCCCACGTCCAGGCGTACCCCTCGTCCTCGCAGGCGCGTGCCGCGTCGCAGAGGTCGAGGGGGCGGAAGGTGTCGACCATGACGGCCAGCTCGTCGAAGTAGTCCGCGCCGATGGAGCGCTCGGCGGCGCCCGGCTGGGGGCCGTGGGTGAACCCGGACGGGTGCAGCGAGATCGAGCCCTGCTCGATGCCGGAGCCGCGCCGGGCCTCGTAGTTGCCGCCGGTGTAGAAGAGCATCTCGTCGGAGTCGACGTTGTGGTGGTTGTACGGCACCGGGATCGACTGCGGGTGGTAGTCGACCTTGCGTGGCACGAAGGAGCAGATGACGAAGTTGGGGCCCTGGAAGGTCTGGTGCACCGGCGGGGGCTGGTGGATGCGGCCGGTGATCGGCTCGAAGTCGTGGATGGAGAACGCCCACGGGTAGAGGTGCCCGTCCCAGCCCACCACGTCGAAGGGGTGGCTGGCGTACACGTGGCGGGTCCAGCCACGGCGATGCCGGACCAGGACCTCGACCTCCTCGCCGTCGACGAGCAGAGGCGTGTCCGGGCCGCGCACGTCGCGTTCGCAGTACGGCGAGTGCTCCAGGAACTGCCCGCGTACGGAGAGGTAGCGCTTGGGCGGGCCGATGTGTCCGGATGCCTCGACGGTCAGCAGTCGGACGGGCGCGTCGCCGGTGGGGACCAGCCGGTGGATGGTCGAGGTGGGAATGACGACGTAGTCGCCGGCGACCGCGTCCAGGGCCCCGAACGGCGACTCGACCCGCATCGTGCCCGCCTCGACGTACAGGCAGTGGTCGCCGGTGGCGTCGCGGAACAGCGGCGACGGGCGGTCGGCGAGCACGTACCCGATGCGGACGTCGTCGTTGGCGAGCAGGTGCTGCCGGCCGAGGATCGGGTCGGCGTCACCGGCGTCGAGCTTGTGGGTGCGCAGGTGGCGGGGCTTGAGCGGCAGGTTCGGCGTCCGGGTTGACGCGGGCGGGGTGAACTCGTCGGCGGCGAGGATCGCGGTGGGCGCGTGCCGGTGGTAGAGCAGGGACGAGTCGGAGGAGAAGCCCTCCTGACCCATCAGTTCCTCGGCGTAGAGGCTGCCGTCGGGCTGGCGGAACTGGGTGTGGCGCTTACGCGGCACCTCGCCGACGCTGCGGTAGTACGGCATCTCGCCTCCCGATATATCTCGTTCACCGGGCGAAGGCGTCCGATAATCGGACGCTGTTGTCCGTTCCTCGTAGCGTCCCGTAGATTCTTGTTCCGTGTCAACGCAGGTGCCCGCGCTCCTTCATGCCCTGGTGGACGACGCCGCCGTCTTCCCTCCGGGCAGCGCTGCGCTGCGCGACGCCCTGAGTGCCCACCGCCAGCACCGCGCCGCCTGGTACGCCGAGCTGGTCGGCCCGCTGCTCGTCCCCGCCTCGGTCGTCGCATCCGGCGAGCTGATCGGTCTCGCCGACCCGGGTAAGGGTCTGGTGATCGGGCTGATCGGCGACACCGGGATCGGTCGTCTGCCCTTCGCGCTCTCGTTCCTCGCCCCGGACGGCGTGACCGCACGGCAGGTCGAGGTGGCGGTCGCCAAGCGGGGCGAGGACCCGATGCCCGGCATCGTCGAGCTGCTGGGGCTGACCGAGGCCATGCCGGGCGTCGAGGCCGTCTACGCCGAGCTGCCGCTGACCTTCGGGCTGACGGGCGCCCTGGACGCGCTCGCCGCCGCCCGGGCCGACGGCGTACCGATCGCCGCCAAGTTCCGCACCGGTGGCCTCGCCGCCGAGCTGTTCCCTACCCCGGCCGAGCTGGCGGCGGTGATCTGCGCCTGCCGCGACCGCGCCCTGCCGTTCAAGCTCACCGCCGGGTTGCACCAAGCCGTGCGGCACCTCGACCCGGAGACCGGGTTCACCCACCACGGCTATGCCAACGTGCTGGCCGCGACGCTCGCCGCCGCCGACGGGGAGAGCGTGCGGCTGGTCGCCGAGCTGCTGGCCGCGCTCGATCCGCGTCCACTGCTGGAACGCGTCGACGGACGGCTGGACGCGGCGCGCCCACTCTGGGTCGGCTTCGGCTCGTGCAGCATCCTGGAACCACTGACCGATCTGATCCGGCTGGGGCTGGTGAACGGGGGCTACGACGCATGACCTGGGTGAGCGGCGTCGACGGTTCGCCGTACGGCGTGACGAACCTGCCGTACGGGGTGTTCTCCCCGCGCGGGGAGGAGCCGCGGATTGGCGTACGCATCTCCTCGTGGGTGTTCGATCTGGCCGGGGCGGAGGCTGCGGAGCTGGTGCTCGCCGCCGACACGCTGTGCCGGCCCACCCTCAACGACTTCATGACGCTCGGGCGTCCCCACTGGACGGCTGTCCGTCAGCGGATCGTGGAGCTGCTGACGGACGCGACGCACCGGCCGGCGGTCGAGCCGCTGCTGGTACCCCTGGACGAGGTGGAGTTGCTGCTCCCGTTCGAGGTGGCCGACTACGTCGACTTCTACTCCTCGGAGCACCACGCGGCGAACGTCGGGCAGATCTTCCGCCCGGGTCAGCCGCCGCTGCTGCCCAATTGGAAGCACCTGCCGATCGGCTACCACGGGCGGGCCGGCACCGTCGTCGTCTCCGGCACCCCGGTGGTCCGGCCCACCGGGCAGCGGGCGTCCGCGGAGGGTCCGGTGACCGGCCCGTCGGTACGCCTCGACATCGAGGCCGAGGTCGGCTTCGTGGTCGGTGTGCCCAGCACGCTCGGCGACCGGGTATCGGTGGACGACTTCGCCGACCACGTCTTCGGGGTGGTGCTGGTCAACGACTGGTCGGCCCGCGACATCCAGGCCTGGGAGTACCAGCCGCTCGGCCCGTTCCTCGGCAAGTCCTTCGCCACCTCGGTCTCGGCCTGGGTGACGCCGCTGGAAGCGTTGGCCGACGCCTTCGTGCCGGCGCCGGACCAGGACCCGCCGGTCGTCGACTACCTGCGCGACGTGCCGCACCTCGGGCTCGACCTCCGGCTGGCGGTCGAGTGGAACGGCGAACGGGTCAGCGAACCGCCGTTCGCCGGCATGTACTGGACGCCGGCCCAGCAGTTGGCGCACCTCACCGTCAACGGCGCGTCCCTGCGCACGGGCGACCTGTACGCCTCCGGCACCGTCTCCGGCCCGGACCGTTCCCAGGTCGGCTCGTTCCTGGAACTGACGTGGGGCGGGGCCGAGCCCGCCAAGGTCGGCACCGACAGCCGTACCTTCCTCGCCGACGGCGACACCGTCACCATCACCGCCACCGCGCCCGGTCCGGACGGCACCACTATCGCTCTCGGCGAGGTGACCGGAACGATCAGGCCAGCCCGCTGAGCTGCTTGCGCTCTGGCACCTGAGCTGCTGCCCGTCGGGCCGTCTCGTCGCGTCGGCCGTCTCGTCGCGTCGGGCCGTCTCATCGACGAGACTCGTTATCGCACCGTCTGTGCGATAACCAAGTGTGGTTACCCCGTTGATCACGCGGATCACGTCGCCCCGCCACTCCCACAGGTCGGAACTTCTCCGGCCCGGGTGGTGGGGCGTCCCGACGCACACGGAGGTAACGACGATGCACGATCTCACCGGAGCGCTCTGGCGCACCAGCAGCCGATCCAACGACCAAGGGCTCTGCGTGGAGGTGGCGGACAACCTGATCGACGTGATCGGCCTGGTCGCGGTCCGCGATTCCAAGGACCAGAGCGGCCCCACACTGGCTGTCAGCCCGCCGGGATGGACAGCGTTCGTCGGCGCGATCAGGTCCGGTCGCTTCGAGCGCTGAGCGGTGTCGCACCGGTGAAACGGTGCGACATGGCCGCCGAAAAGGGAAGACGTGGCCCCCGGGTGGTGGAATTTCCGTCCGGGGGCCTCGTCCTGCCCGCACCGCGCGTACCGTCGACGGCACGGGAGGGTGGCATGTCGACGGTCGCGGTTACCGGTTTCATCGAGGCGCATGCTGTCGATGTCTGGTGCCTGCTGACCGACCTGTCCGCCCGGGTCACCCGGCTGGCCGGGGCCGACCCCGTCGAGGTGCTGACCCCGGGTCCGTTCGGGCCGGGCACCGCCTGGCGTGAGGAGCGCGTCCAGCCGGGCGGCGGCACGATCACCGAGGAGTTCCTGGTGGTGGAGGCGTTCGCGCCGCAGCGGCTGGTGCTCTGCTCCTCCGGCGCTGGTGCGGACTACCGGATCACGTGGAGCCTGCGGCCGGTCCGCCGTCACCGTCGCCCGCGCACGGCGGTCACCGTCACCCAGGAGGCGGTGCCCACCGACCCGTACGGGCGGGTGGTGGCACTGCTGCTCGGTGGCCTCGCCGCCCGCGCGGTCGAGGTGGCACTCCGGCGTGACCTCGCCGACCTGGCCGTCGCGGCCGGCGCTCTCGGCTCGCTCGAAGCGGCCTGACCTCCCGCCCCGCCAGGAGCTTGACCCGCACGACCTGGCCGGGCTCCGACCCGCCGCGCTGGGTAGGGTGCCGGGCGGAGGTGCGGCATGGGGTTCCCGAGGGGCCGGCGACGGCTCGTGCTGGCGGTGGCGGTGCTGCTCGCCGTGGCGGCCGTTGCGGTCGTCGTCCACCGGGTGCTCGCGCCGGCCGAGGTGAGTACGCCGGCGCGCGGCGACTACCCGGCGACGCCCCAACCCGCGCCCGGTGTGGTCGGTCGGCTGCCGGTCGCCCCGTTGATCGTGGACGGGAGGCTGCGGGTGTACGCCGCCCACCGTCAGGTCTATGCCGACCGGCCTGTCGACGGGCGGCACCGGACCACGCCCTACTGGTCGTACCGGCGCTGGCCGGCGGGGCTGACCGGGGTGGTGGCGAGCGGCAGCACCGTGGTCAGCCGCTGGTCGGACGGCCGGTTGGTCGCGCTCGACGCGTCCACCGGCCGGGTGCAATGGAGAGCCGACGGCCCGGTGCCGGTGCGGAGCACGGCGGTGGTCCGGCGTACCGGCGCCGCCACGGTCTGGAACCCGAGCGGCCTCTTCCTCACCGACCTACCGGACGGCCGGACCGTGTTGACGGTCACCGGGGACACGCAGGCGAGCGGGGTGGAGCTGTCCAGCGGCCGGGAGTTGTGGCGGACCGACCTGCCCGGCGACTGCCGCAGCGACATCGGCACCACGGCGACCGGGCAGTTGATCGGCCTGGACGCCTGCGCCGGGTCGGCCATGATCGAGTTCCGGGACGCCGCGACGGGTCTGGTGGGCGGGCGCTGGCGACCGCCGGGCGGTCCGGATGACCTGGTCGTGACCCCGCTCGGATGTCGTACCGGCCGGTCGGGCTGCCTGGCCCTGCGCACGGCCGGCCCGGGCGACGCCGGTGGCCGAGGTTGGGTGTTGGGCAGTGGTGAGCCGCTGGCCGCGCCCGCGTTGGACCCGGCGGGTGTCGCGGTGGTCGGCGAGCAGGCCGTCGGCGTCGTCGACGGGGTGGCGGTGGGCCGATCGGTGCGTTCGGGTGCCGAACTGTGGCGCCACACCGGCCTGGGCCCGGCGCGGGTGCTCACCACCCAGCCCGGCCGGGTGCATCTACTGACCGAGGCGAACGACCTGGTGACACTCGACCCGGTGAGCGGCCGTCTGCTCTCCCGCTCCACGCTCAACGTCGGCTCGGACGGTACGGGCTGGACGCCGGGGGCGATGTGGGCCGATGCGGGCTACGTCGCGGTGGAACGGCTGCGCGAGCCGGTCGACCCGAACGGCGGCGACCAGCGCTACTACCTGACCTCGGAGGCGGTGATCCTGGCCGCCACCTGATCGGGTCACCGGGCCATGAAACTTTCCCCCGTATCTGACCAGAAAAGGTACTTTTCTCACGGTTCGGATTCCGGTGAGAGGGGTCGGCGCATGGGCAGCAGGGCAGCCAGGTGGTGGGTCGGCGGCATGCTCGCCGCCACCGCGAGCCTCGTGATCACGGTGCCGCCGGCGCTCGTGTCGGACGAGACGTCGGCGAACGCGTTCGCGGCGGTGTGGGTCGCGCCGTCGGACGACACGAACGTCACCTTCGAGGTGGTGCCGGCGGCGCCGACCGTCACTCCGCCCACGCCCACGCCGACCCGGCACCCGCACACCCCGTCGCCCAGCCACGGTGGAGAGTTGCCGGTCACCGGCTCGGGTGGGTCGGTTCTGCTCCTCGTCGCTCTGGGCCTGACTCTGCTGGCCGTTGGTTGGCTGACCGCACGCCGCCGCCGATCCAGCTGACACGCATGTCGGCGGCCGGCCCGTGCTCACGCACCCCGCCGCCGTGTCGGCCGGGCCTCGACGGGCTTCAGCGTCCGGCCGGGACCCGCTCGCGGGGCGCGGCGGCAGGGGAGCGGCGGGACCGACGGGACCGGCGCATGAGCACCGCGAGGCCGGTAGCAAGCAACAGTGCCGCGACGGTCGCCCCCAGCGTCCAGGGGGACAGCATGCGGGAGGCGACGCTGCCCTTGCGGCCGGCCTGGCCCGGATCGGGGAACCGGATCTGTGCGGTCAGGTTCCGCTTCACCAGCCCGCTCTCCAGATTCACCTCGGCCTTCCAGGGACCGTTTGGCAACTCGGCGGGGAATGTGGCGATGACCTGCCCGGAGCCACCCGGTGGCAGCGTGACGCCCTTCCCGATCGGGAAGGGCCCGGCCCGGCTGCCAGCCGGACCGTCGCTCAGCGAAATCTCGCCGGTCAGGTCGACGGCACGGCCACCGGTGTTGGTGACCTGCACGGTCGCTGATGGCTTTCCCCCGGGGTCGCGGGCCGGGCGTACTTCGCCGATCGTGAAGTCCGAGGCCGGTTCGCCGCCCGGGCCGACGTCGAGGTACATCCGGACGCCGACCCGGTGGATTTGTTTGACCTCGCCGCTTGCCCGGGGAGGGGAGGTGGTGGACGCCCAGATCACCCCGTACCGCTCAGCCTTTGAGGCAGCCGGCGGCACGGCGATGGTCACCCGGATGCGGGCCTCGCTCCACGGCTCCAACTCCACGCTGCTGCGGTCGATGGTGGTCCACGACGTCAACTCGTTCGCCGTACGGCCCTCGCCGAACACGAACGTCGAATCTCTCAGGGTCGCCGCAGCCGGGTACACCTCGACGCGGCGTGGCTCTGCCGTCCGGTTGACGATCAGTAGTTGCCGCTTGATGGTGGTGCCCGGCGGTAGGTGGTCGACGATGTAGCGCAGCGCCCGGGGGTCGGCGCGACGGTCGGCTGGGGCCTCCAGCAACCGGATGCCGATCCTGCCCTCGTCCGATTCCGTGGCCGGCTCGGCCGCGCCGGCCCGAGTCGACAGACCCGGGCCGGCGAGGCAGAGCAGGGCGAGCGCGACCGCGATGGCCGACCGCCCCCGGCGGTCACGCCACCGAATGCGTCACCGTGCCGGTGTAGACGCCCGCGATGCTGTCCAGCGGAACGTTGACTACGAGGGTGGGGTTCCAGGAGGCGGTGTTCCCGCCGGTGCCGCCGGAGTGGGTGAACGCGGTGAGCGGGGTGACGCTGTCCAGTGGCGCCGCGTCGCCGGCGGTGACCTGCCCCGGCGTGAAGGTGCCGTTGCCGGTGGTGGCGGTCGTCGGACCGGACCAGTAGTCGATCTCGGACGGCAGGACCGTCTCGGGCGGAGAGCCGCCGCCGGTCTGGAAGACAGTCGCGGTCACCGTGGCCTCCCAGGAGGCGTCGGCCTCGCCCCGGGAGTCGGTGACGGTCACCGTGCCGAGTTGACCGGTAATGGTGCCACCAGGCGCGCCGGTGCCCAGGTCGGCGGTGGCCGGCGCGTCGATGTCGAGGGTGCCGGCGAGCACCTCGAAGGTGGTGGTCGTGGTGTCGGTGGGTGCTGCGGCGGCGGGTGCCGCGAGGAAGCCGACCGCCGCCACGGCGGCTGCTCCGGCGAGACAGATCTTGGCAGTACGCACTGTTCGTTACCCCGTTTTCTCGAAGTGAGCCGGCGCGGGTCCGCGCCGCACCGGCTACTTCGAAAGATAGGGTAAATAACACGCAAAAACGGACAAACACACCTTATGTCACTGGTTAGTCATACGGCGTCCGCTCAGGTCAGCGTCGCCTCCGCGGCGGACAGGAGCGCGTCGTTCTCGGCCGGGGTGCCGATGGTGATCCGAACGCCGTCTCCCGCGAACGGCCGGACGATCACCCCACGGGCCTCGCACGCCTTTCCGAACGCCACGGCCCGGTCGCCCAGCGGCAGCCAGACGAAGTTCGCCTGGCTGGTCGGCACGTCGGGCACGAACTTGCGCAGCGCCTCGGTGACCCGGTCCCGCTCGGCGACGACCAGCGCGCACCGACGCTCCATCTCGTCGGCCTGGGTCAGTGCCGCGAGCGCGCCGGCCTGGGCTGCCGTGCTGGTGGAGAAGGGCGTGACCACCTTGCGGACCGCCGCCGCCACCGCGGGCTGCGCGACCAGCCAGCCGATCCGCAGCCCGGCGAGGCCCCACGCCTTGGACAGGGTGCGCAGCACCGCGACGTTCGGCCGAGCGAGGTAGTCCAGGCCGTCGGGCACCTCGGGGTCGGTGACGAACTCCCGGTACGCCTCGTCGATGACCACCAGCACGTCGTCCGGCACGGCGTCGAGGAACCGGTCCAGCTCCGCGCGGCGTACGGCCGTGCCGGTGGGGTTGTTCGGATTGCAGACCAGGATCATCCGGGTCCGGTCGGTCACGGCTGCCGCCATGGCCGCCAGGTCGTGCCCGTGCCCGGCGTCGTTGGCGACGCGCACGCTGGTCGCGCCGCTGGTCGCCGCGATGATCGGGTACGCCTCGAACGACCGCCACGCGTAGAGCACCTCGTCGCCGGGCAGGCAGGTGGCCCGTACCAGGTGCTCGGCGAGCGCCACCGACCCGCAGCCGGTGGCGATCCGGTCGGGGTCCACGCCGTAGCGCTGTGCCAACGCGTCGCGCAGCGCGACGACGCCCATGTCGGGGTACCGGTGCGAGGCGGTGACCGCCTCGGTGACCGCCTCGACCACACCCGGCAGCGGCCCGTACGGCACCTCGTTGCTGGCGAGCTTGATGGCCTCCGGCAGACCCAGCTCGCGGGCCAGGTCGGCGGGGCTGCGCCCGGGCACGTAGCTGGGCAGCGCGTCCAGGTCGGCGCGGGTCAGTCGCACCGCCGGCTGGTGACGTCTGGAGTCGGTCATGGGGTGTCTCCCGAGGGCTGAGGGTGATCGTCGGTGGCGGGGGGACCGGTGGTGGCGGGGACCTCGACGACCACCGTCTGCGCGCGCCTGTCGTGCAGCGCCCGCCGCAGCGGGTGGTCGACGAGGGGGGACAGGGAGTCGACCAGTTGCAGCAGCAGGCCGAGCCCGAAGCAGTACCAGAGCAGGGTGGGCATACCCAGCGTCGTCCACCGGCGCAGCGCCCGGCCGAAGCCCAACGGCTGGTCGGCGGCGATGGGGACCGCGCGAATCCGCATGACCCGCTTACCGATGGTCTGTCCGTTGGCCGCCATGGCGGGCACCTCGTACGCCAGCCAGAGCGCGGTGGCGATCAGCAGGATCACGATCTGGAGGAGCCCGGCCTGCTCGCTGATCGGCGGCATCCCCTCGCTGGAGGTGTTGCCCTCCGACGCGCGCCGAAACGCCTCCCGCCAGTACGGCGCCAGTTCGTCCAGCCACCGCCAGACGAACCAGCCGTTGACCAGCACGTTCAGCGCGAGGACCAGAGCGATGTCGATCAGCCGGGCTACGAGTCGCCGCCCGTAACCGGCCAGCCTGAGCCCGTGCGGGCGGGGCTCGGGTGGTCGGCCGGCCCAGCCGGGGGCCCAGCCGGGGGCCCAGCCGGGCGGGGTGCCCTGTGGGCCCCAGCCGGGCGGACCGCCCTGTGGGCCCCAGCCGGGCGGACCGCCCTGCGGGCCCGGGCCGGCCTGCGGGCCGTGTCCCGGGTGCGCTGGCTGGCCAGGGTGCGGCGGCCAGCCCTGCGCGGTCTCCGCCGACGGGGAGCCGGCCGGGGCGGCCGGGGCGACCGGCACGGGCGGCGGCTCGGGCGGTGGCGGGCCGTCAGGCGGGGTCGCGTCGACGGGGATGGGCGCGCCGAGCCAACCCTCGCCGTCCCAGTAACGACGGGTCTCGGGGTCGGCGGGATCGACGTACCAGCCGGGATCCACACTCACGCCGACGCTCCGCTGCCGTACCTGCTGGTTCGCTCGCTCATTGGTGCACCCTTGTCTCACTCGGGCCGATCGGGGTTCGAGTGCACCGGTGACTGTCGGGCCATCGCCCAG